>NZ_WIVR01000007.1:0-155226 GCF_009600525.1 Pseudomonas sp. FSL R10-1350 | reverse complement strand
CCCGCGCGCGCTCTTCAACTCTAGACCCAGTTTGCTGCGCGACAGCGCGGCGTCGAAGACGGGGCGGCCCCTCCTACAGGGCCTTAGGTATTAATCAGTTAATTTCTGTTTGATAAAAGCTCGCTTGCCTCGCGATCTTTTGTTCGTTAAAAAATCGCAGCCTTCGGCCATTCCTACAGGTTGGGCGGGGATTTGATCGGCCAAATAAAAAGCCCCGCCTGACAGCGTCAGGCGGGGCTTTGTTACAACGAAGGAGGCGTCAGGCGACCTTCATTCTCTTGTGGGTGTCGATCAGGTGTTGCACCACGCCCGGATCCGCCAGGGTCGAGATATCGCCCAGGCCGTCATATTCACCCGTGGCAATTTTGCGCAGGATACGGCGCATGATTTTGCCCGAGCGGGTTTTCGGCAAGCCCGGCGCCCACTGGATGACATCGGGCGAGGCAATCGGGCCGATCTCCTTGCGCACCCAGTTTTTCAGCTCCTGACGCAGCGCCTCGCTCGGCTCTTCGCCACCATTAAGGGTGACGTAGACATAGATGCCCTGCCCTTTAATGTCATGGGGCACGCCGACAACAGCCGCCTCAGCCACTTTGGAGTGGGCAACCATCGCGCTCTCGATTTCTGCTGTGCCCATACGGTGGCCAGACACGTTGAGCACGTCGTCCACACGACCGGTGATCCAGTAGTAGCCGTCTTCATCGCGGCGCGCACCGTCGCCAGTGAAGTACATGCCGCGGAAAGTTTTGAAGTAGGTGTCGACGAAGCGATCATGATCGCCGTACAGGGTACGTGCCTGGCCCGGCCACGAATCCAGAATCACCAGATTGCCTTCGGCCGCACCTTCGATCAGGTTGCCCAGGTTGTCCACCAGCCCCGGCACCACACCAAAGAACGGACGCGCAGCAGACCCCGGCTTGAGCGCATGGGCGCCCGGCAGCGGGCTCATCATGCACGCGCCGGTTTCGGTCTGCCACCAGGTATCCACAATCGGGCAGCGTTCTTTGCCGACTGTGGTGTAGTACCAGTTCCAGGCCTCAGGGTTGATCGGCTCACCCACCGAACCCAGCAAGCGCAAGCTTGAGCCGTCGGCATCTTTAACCGCCGCCTGCCCTTCGGCCATCATGGCGCGAATGGCGGTGGGCGCGGTGTAGAGGATGTTGACCTTGTGCTTGTCGACGATTTTCGACACGCGGGTGATGTCCGGGTAGTTCGGCACCCCTTCAAACAACACGGTGGTCGCGCCGTTGGCCAGCGGGCCGTAGACGATGTAGGTGTGGCCGGTGACCCAGCCCACGTCCGCCGTGCACCAGTAAACTTCGCCCGGACGGTAATCGAACACACGCTCATGGGTCAGCGCGGCATACAGCAGGTAGCCACCGGTGGTGTGCTGCACGCCCTTCGGCTTGCCCGTGGAGCCCGAGGTATAAAGGATGAACAGGGCTTCTTCGGCGCCCATTTCTTTGGGTGCGCAGTGGGTCGAAGCCACGGCCATCAAATCGTGATACCAGATATCACGGTGCTTGTACCAAGCGATGTCGCCGCCGGTACGTTTGAACACGATGATTTTCTGCACGCTGGAGGTGTCAGGGTTGGTCAGCGCCACGTCGACATTGGCTTTCAATGCCGTGCGCTTGCCGCCACGTACGCCTTCGTCAGCAGTGATCACCACTTTAGATTTGCAGTCGATAATCCGCCCGGCCAGCGCTTCTGGCGAGAAGCCACCGAACACCACCGAGTGAATCGCACCAATGCGGGTACAGGCCAGCATGGCGACAACCGCCTCGGGCACCATCGGCATATAGATAGTCACAACGTCGCCACGGTGAACGTCCTGGCCGCGCAAGGCGTTGGCCAGCTTGCACACTTCTTCGTGCAGTTCACGGTAGGTAATGTTGCGCTGTTCGGAAGGATCGTCGCCTTCCCAGATAATCGCGACCTGATCACCGCGCTCGGCGAGGTGGCGGTCCAGACAGTTGTAGGAAACGTTGAGAGTGCCATCGGCAAACCATTTGATATCGACATGGTGGTCGTCAAAGGAGGTTTGCTTCACGGTGGTGAACGGCTTGATCCAGTCCAGACGCTTGGCCTGATCACGCCAGAAGCCATCCGGGTTGATGACCGATTGCTGGTACATCGCCTTGTAGGTCGCCTCGTCAGTCAGCGTATTGGCTGCAACTTCAGGGCGTACGGGATACAGGGAAGCGGCACTCATGTTTCATACCTCTATATTTGTAGTTGTTGTTTTATGACCCTGTTTTAGCCGGGCCTTGGCGTGAGATCCATTCGACGTTGGTAGTAAGAAACACCCAGAAAAACCATGGTTTTTCCGCGCAAGGCTCAAGACCGATGCTTACAGCGCTTTACCCCGCGTCGACGGATTTGAAATACCTGTAAACACCGTCTGTTTTCGACGATTGTTGCAGAATCTGTCAACAGTCTTTATCAAAAGCCCCTCTATATGCCCGCCCGGCAGCGGCCTAAAATTCACCTCGCCAACCAAGGCACCGCGATTAACGCAAGTTACAGCCCCCACGAAGGCATGTTTAATCGCTCTTACTTAAACCAAGTTTCACACGCAGCCTCACAAGGGCCGCGTGACCCCACTCGACCCTAGACAGGTAAATACGAAATGAAAGCGTTGTTAGTTCTGGCCCTCAGCAGTGTGTGTGTTAGCGCGTTTGCTGATGAAGCAAGTACTCAGGTCTCGCACCAGCAACCGGTTGTAGAACACTATTCCTACTCTTCCGAACTTGATATTGCCAAAGTGATTTCCATGAGCGAAATCCCTAATGTTTGCGAAGTAGTACCGGCCCGCATGGTTTACGAAGACTCGCAAGGCATCAAGCACACTCTCGAATACCGTGTCATGGGTAACGGTTGCTCCAACGGTTAAAAAACATATTATCCCCCAGCGATATGCGGCAGGGCGCGCATTGAATACAGTGCAGCCCGCCGCGGCTTTTTGTTCAGCGAGAAATGCTAAGGCCCCAACCTGATCACGCTATAGTTTTCCCGCCCCCCGCCTAATCGACTGATGATCAGTGCCAACGAGTCGGCATTCGAAAGAATGACTTCTGCGCGCATTAACTCATCATTGATGAATATGTCCCGCGCATTATCCAGCGTCAGTGCGCCCGTCAATTTCATAATATGTTCAGACACTCGCAAGCCGACATCCTGCCTGGGCATAAGTTGTGAATCTTGCATCTTGAACAACTCATGACGGGGAGTCAGTGCAGACAAGGCCTGGGCCTGCATGATCCTGTTTCTGCTTGCCGAGCTGAACGTTACTGGCACAACATCCTTCAACAGTTCAACAAACGGAAGAGCCGAGTTCATGTAAGCAATATCTTCTGAACCCGCGACTTGATGACTTAATTCGTGAATCATCGTAACTGCTCTGAAGTGGCCATTGAAATCAAAGGGCGGCACAGTGGTTTTAAGCTCGTCCATCGTCCCGGCCAGACGGGTATCCAATGGGGTATTAAAAAAAGCGTCTGATAAATAAATATATTTACGTTTATCCAGCATATTCACAAAAGCAATGCGCTCAGCGCCATAAATATGGCCACGCCCTACTACGTACCGTTTTGAACTTATCGGGCTCATGGAGGGTTTGATCAAGCGGTTAAAAATAAGACCGATGACTGAATCTATTTTTCGGGTTTGGACCAAGCTCAAGCGAGAAACGCCGAGAAAATCTCTCAACCACGCAGCATGCGCCAGCGAAGTCACGTCATTCTCAAAAATATGCCTGAGCACATCGCGCCCCTCATTCAGATAAGCAATCGCCCGTTGATGGGCCTCCTGGAGGGCCGTTGCCTTGCCTGGATAAAGCGCTCTAATCTGGGCCATGCCAACAGCTTCTTTAATGAAGCCATACCCACCACGCGGTGGTGCATGCCTGCTGAGTATCGGACCGCCGCCAGCCAGCGGCTCCCTGACGTCGACATCCCAACGGCCAGATGCGCTGTCGCGACGCAAGGCAGGTCCGTCCTGATCAGCACCGATGTAAATCCGCCAGCGCCTTTCCAAAAGCTGTGTTTGAAATACTCTGCCGAGAACGACCGCGTAATATTTTTCAGTCAATACACTCTGATAGATATCGGTTAGCGGGTCATGCTTTAACTCTGATAATGAAACGGCATGCTCTATGTAGGGCTCAAGTGCTGATTCATACTGTGCCGTCCACCGTGATTGCCCACCCGCCCCCTCGGATACGGCAGGTGCTCCATAAACTGAGTCTAAGGACTTGACTTCAGTAGTGCCCGCATTGCGCTCTGATGCTCTGGGCTGTCTTGACGTCAAAAGCATCGACAGGCTGGTCACAAATTCGGTCACGGCCTCCCCCCAGTGGGCCTGGGACGCAGCACTGGCTGCCGCTTTCAAGGTGTCTCGGGTTTGCCATATTGTCAAAGGGATAGCCAACCGCGCGGGCATAAACTGGATCGCAGTTGCCATAACCAATGACAGCAGCTCCTTGAAAGAAGCCCAATCTTTCTCAGCTGTGGTAACCGATTGAGATTTCGCCATGCCCAGTAACTGCTGGCAATTATCCTTATACATTTTTGAGAGTAAATTCCCCGTGTAGTCAGCCTGCGAAATCGTCACGGGTGCTGGCGTCACGAACAGATCAACACTGAAAAAATCTTGGCTAATATAATTAATATGCGGCTCTTTAAAACCGCCATTCGCGTATATTTTGCGTTGCCACGGTTTCAGGCGACCTAATAGTTGAGTTTGCAGAACTTCCCGATTGATGATATCCGCTATAAAGCTCGCCTCATCAGGGTACTCTTTAATTGAATATTCACGACTGTACATGACGACCACAATCAGTGGGCCAACCGCCTTGGCATCAGGCCCGACCAGGTATACCCCACTGACCTCATCAGGCACTGCATCGGGACTGGACCGGATAGCAAGTGGGCGCATAACGATACGATGACCTTCAAACAATTCCCGCGCCATTGCATCAGGCATATTGAGAACATGCTCCAGGTAGCAGTAAGCCTTTTCACTGAGCACCCCTTTTAACTTATCCCGAAATGCTATTTCCAGCATCTGTGGCGGTAACTGAGCACAAAATAACTTAAAGCGACCGCTAGACTCCTCCGCATCCACTATTAACTTATTCTCAAGCAAGGTGCGATATTCTTCACCTACGTTTAATTTTCGGACTAACGATTTTACATAATGTTCATTAAAGTCATTTGGCAGTGAAACGTTCCCCGACACCGAAAAAGTCAGATGGCCTGTCAATTGCCCGAACCCGCGCAAGGCATACGCGCTTAATGTTTGACTTGTACTGGACACTGCACTACCCAGCGATGCAATTTCTCCTGACCAGCCAGGCGAACTCGTTTGAGTGATAATGACATTAACGGCCTCCGGGTCCAACGACTGCATTGGAAAGTCCAGAGCCAGTTGCTTTTTAAGCGCTTTGAACGTGTACTCGTCAATGCCCACAATGCCATGCAAATAATCGCGATCATCAACCACCGCATTACGATAACGTTGCAAAATACGCGAATAGTCATATTTTTCTTTCATTGTGGCGTGGGCCAGCACCTCAGGCAGGGCGGATTCAAACAGCACAGTATCGGCTTGCAGCAGTAACGATGCCACGTTAAAACCGGCCTCAACGGCGACAATATAGTTGTCGACACGGTCTTGAAGTTCTTGACTTGAAACCTTCGCAACAACGCCCTGATGATAAGCACGTCGCGCGTCATCAAGATGGTGTTGCAGACGGCTACTCTCCAGTTCAAGCAAGTAGTCCCCCTCAACAACAGAAAAATAAAACAAATCATCGGTCGTGCTCAACAACGCTTTGCTTTCAAGAATAGCGGCGCGCTGAAGACTATTAATAGTGCCTGTCAACTCTACATAATCAACAGGATCAAGAATACGTTGTCGTAATACAGCGCGACATTCATCAACTGAATTAAATGCTTCGTACTGTCGTGCAGGGGACCAAAAAATAGCATGTCCCGCGCAGGCTGGCTGGAGCCCGCCCCTCTCGGTAATCAAAAAACAGTTTTCTAAAAACGCCGTAAAATTGGTGCTCTTCTCATACACCGATATCCGGTAAACCTCAGGCACAAAATAGTAATAGGACGGTCGGTTCGATCGAACTCTATACGTCTGCAGCGCTGTCAAACAACCAACGTCCTGCTGACCAAGTCGTTTGTCATGACCAAAAAAATAGTATCCACCCGCCCATAGCAACTGAGATTTCAGTAGCACCAGATCATGCAGCAACGTGTTACCCGAGGGTAACTGATCTTTAAAAACGAACCGCTCAAGGTACAGTTCAAATTGGCTGGCAAAATCATCGGCCAATTTAAGCAAGACGCCATGAAGAACAAGGTTCTCATCCGCAGCAAAATACGCGACCTGCTCTGACGCCTCTGCTGTCCGCTCAAATCGGACTCGTGTGGGTTCGCCAGGTAAAGGCTGTTTTCCCGTTACATGCTCTAAAAATGCATCGACCAACGGCATGGCACGCACGTCTGCTGAGGATGCGTTAGATTCTGGACCCATAATGCTTACCAAGACATTGTCAGGGTCAAGTGAGTCTCGCCCACTTAACTGCCATAGTTCAGCCAACTTTTTTTTGCAGAAGGCGCTCACGGTTGGGAACATTGATAGCTGTGTTGTCACCGCCTGCTCCAACGTCTCAATACGCAACCGAATGAGATCAATCGGAACGTTAAGCTGATCAAGCAATTCAGCGGTTGTTTCGGCCATCGTTTCACCCAGTGAAAATCGGGTGCTCCAACGATAATTGTCAAACGGGATGGATCGATCAGGATTCAGCAATGTCATTATATTGAGGGCATCGTCCAGTACAGCCAACGCGGTACTTGCATAATCCGCAGATGTCAAAGACTCCGCATAAATACGATCAACTTCTAACCACTCAATTAAGTACCCCATATCGGACAGCACTTTTTTATAAATCTGAGATTCCAGTGCTGCGTACACGTCCCCCTGCAACACGGTATACCCTATGTTGATGGGGTTTGAAGCGCTCCACCGAACACTGTCCGCTCGCGCCACATACCGACTCAGATGATCATTGGGCAACGGCGGGCCGCTCTCGAATTCCTTGGGAAGCAACACGTTGAAGCGAGGGGATGTAACACGCTGAAAATGCGACCAATTGTTAAATACTTCCAGCCCCCGGTCCCCCATCACAACGAATCGGCCATCGACACCGTCAATAAAAAGACCGTACCAGGCTACCAACTCAACGGGGGCATCCGCTGCTTGCTTAAGGTGTATCAACGCAAGCTCAACGTGTGACACGTCAACGCCTTGCATACGTTCTTGCAACTGTTTTACGTCCAGTGCAGAGAGTGCTCCATCATGCTGCGCCTGCATAAGACTGCTATATAGACGCTCACTCAAAGTGTCATGCACACATACCTTTAAACTGGGAAAAAATCCTCGTGACTCATTCCAGTATTGGCCTATCGCCTTACTAAACGTGCTCACCAGATCATGGGTAGAGTCGTGGAGAAAACTGACAAATTCCAACTCTATCTCAGCACTGCTTTTGCCACGCTCAATGCCGCAGGCTAAGCGCGGGGCATAGCTGAAGCCCTCCTGCTTGGGCAGCGCTTTTTTCAAATAATATTCGAACGCCCAATCCACCAAAGAGCTATTGATTGTCATTTCACGCGTGATAACACTTCCTGCACACTCTGCCGGAGTGGCCAGCCTTCTTTCTTCCTGCTTGGACTTGAGCCTGTCAAATAGAACAGATCGAATTGAGGGTATGTGCGACACCACTTGATGGACGACAAACTGATCATTTCCCAATGAGCGTTCAAAGAGTTGGCTGAGGCTCTTGAAAATGGGTAACGCCAGCGGCAACAACTGCACATCTATCACATCTTCGCCCAATAAAGCATGCCGACTGGCCAAGGGAAGACAGTGTAAAAGAGGGGATATATCATTCACGATAAACTGTTCATTTATAGCCCTGACTAAATCAGCCCTGCTCAAGAACTTGTGAAGCCCCGTCATTAAGCTATAAAAATAATAAGTGTCCGAAGGTAGTACCCCGCTGGCAAGTACAACTGCCCCTCGTAAAAATTCCGGCTGGTCATCTGCTCGCGCTAACGTCAATTGACTCGCATACAGCGGCGCAATCGCAGGCACTGTATTAACCGCATAAGCCCTCCAGGCTTGTTGAAGCCAAATTTTTTCAGCGCCGGTGATCACCCCCTCAGCAAGCGCTGAATTCGTACACTGTTCAAAACTCGATCTTAAAGAATTTTCCGAATAATACTTAAACGCTTCTATTTGACTCATTTTGGCGACCTTCTCATGGATGGGCAGTTACGCGTCATCCACGTCACGCACCCTGATGAAAAAGACCTTACGTGTCTTGCCGCTTGCACAGGCACTACATAGAGCTATACGAACATCGGTCTCGCCCTGCCGTGCTTGTGGCCTCTCATAAAAATACCGGCCGACCGGTCCTGAGCCGGGAAAGCCGTGCCCGGCCGCCACTGTGTTGAAGTCCAGGCCAAATTTAGGTCATTTCGTCGCATCGGCCGAAAAAAAACTGGCTGAAATACCCTGTACAAACCCCGTATACTTGCGCCCTCCAAAGGGTGCTAACACCCTGAGCGGGCTGACCACCAAGCTGCTCCGGCTTTAAAGGCCAGGGCGAGATGCTATCGTTACTGCATCCCCCGAGCGACAGCGGGTCGGCCCCGAACACATTCATGTTTATGCGTGCGTAAACCGCTACTGCAGCAACATTTCTTAGATCCAAGTGGCCTATGGGCCGTGTGCAAACCAAACCATCAGTGTTACCACACGGGCACAAGGCCCTCACGCAGGAGACGACACGTCATGCTGAGCTGGGACGAATTCGACAAAGAAGACGAAGGCGAAGTCGCTGTTAAAGGCGCCAACGCAGGCCACGCAACCGAAGCCAACATGGACCGCCTGGACGCTGCTGGCGGCGTTGCGGCCCAGGAAGCCCGTGCTGTCACCGCTACCGACTCGGCAGCAATCAAGCGCGCCAAAGCTGCCCTGGACAAGCTCGACATCGCTGAAGGCCTGGCAGAACTCGAAGGCGCCAGCGCTCGCGTTGCCGTTGACGAAAAAATGATGATCAACTGCCGTGCCGACCTTAACCAACTCGTGCCGTTCAAGTACGACTGGGCCTGGCAGAAGTATCTGGACGGTTGCGCAAACCACTGGATGCCGCAAGAAGTCAACATGACCGCCGACATCGCCCTCTGGAAAAACCCGGAAGGCCTGACCGACGACGAGCGTCGCATCGTGATGCGCAACCTGGGCTTCTTCTCTACTGCTGACTCCCTGGTTGCCAACAACCTGGTGCTGGCCGTGTACCGCCTGATCACCAACCCGGAATGCCGCCAGTACATCCTGCGCCAGGCGTTCGAAGAGGCGATCCACACCCACGCCTACCAGTACTGCATCGAATCGCTGGCCATGGATGAAGGCGAGATCTTCAACATGTACCACGAGATCCCGTCGGTCGCTAAAAAGGCAACCTGGGGCCTGAAGTACACCCGTTCGATCTCCGATCCGAAGTTCGAAACCGGCACCGTTGAAACCGACAAAGAGCTGCTGCGCAACCTGATCGCCTACTACTGCGTTCTGGAAGGCATCTTCTTCTACTGCGGCTTCACCCAGATCCTGTCGATGGGTCGCCGCAACAAGATGACCGGCGTTGCCGAGCAGTTCCAGTACATCTTGCGTGACGAATCCATGCACCTGAACTTCGGCATCGATGTGATCAACCAGATCAAAATCGAAAACCCGCACCTGTGGGACGCTGAAATGAAGGAAGAAGCGACTCAGATGATCTTGCAGGGCACTCAGCTCGAGATCGAATACGCGCGTGACACCATGCCACGCGGCGTACTGGGCATGAACGCGGCCATGATGGAGGACTACCTCAAGTTCATCGCTAACCGCCGCCTGTCGCAGATCGGCCTGAAAGAAGAATACCCGGGCACCACCAACCCATTCCCATGGATGAGCGAAATCATGGACTTGAAGAAAGAGAAGAACTTCTTCGAGACGCGGGTTATCGAGTACCAGACTGGCGGCGCGTTGAGCTGGGATTGATCCAGGCTTGAACTGACTGCTGATAAAAGGGGCTGCCGCGAGGTGGCCCTTTTTGTTTTCAAGATGTCGCCCCCTGTAGTCGTTGACGAGCCTTGCGAGGCTACGTCCGACTGCGCAGCAGTCGTAAAACCTCAAGGCCAGATCAAAAGATCGCGAGGCAAGCTCGCTCCTACAAAAACATCGCCCGCCCTGTCGTTGTTGAAGAGCCTTGCGAGGCAACACCGGCTGCGCAGAATGGTTTATATCGAAGTTTTCGACCGTTGCTTACCGCGCAAACGGGCTTGAATCACGGGTTCTCTGCGACCGCACTGATTCAAAAAATGAGTTTGATCGACCTCGAAAACAACTGTATAAAAACACAGTATATTTTCAAGCACTGACTCAGCCCTGGAGATCTCCCCATGCCCAACTCAGCCATGCGCAACACGTTTGAACGCATCATCATCAACCAATTCACCCCGCTGCACTGTGCGCAAGCCCGGGAACTGCTCGGCTGGAGCCTTGAGCAACTGAGCGACAAGTCAAAGGTCTCGGTGCCGGCCATTCAACGGTTTGAAGCCTCCGAACGGGTGCGCGATGTCACTCTCCTGGCCCTGGCTTACTCCCTTGAAGCCGAAGGCCTGGTGTTTTTCCCGGGCTTTGCGCCAAGTTGGGCCAGTAACTTTCGCGGCACCACGCCCGACCCAATGGGCCGGGAGGACTTTGCCCTGATCGAGTAAACCGCCCGCACCTCAGAGGCTGGCCTGTTTGGCCGGCACTTCGTCGGTGGCTTGCACGCCAAGCCACCAGGCGCGGCCTTTGTGGGGTTGCATCAGGTTAAAGGCTTCACCCATGGCAGGCGTCGAGATAAGCACATTACGTTCTGCTGCCAACGCCACAATGCGCTCAAACGGTTCGTACCAGGCATGAAAGGCCAAATCAAAGGTGCCGTTGTGAATCGGCAACAACCAACGGCCTTTCAAGTCGATATGGGCTTGCAGGCTGTGTTCAGGCTGCATGTGCACATCGGGCCAGTCAACGTTGTAGGCCCCCGTTTCCATGAGCGTCAGGTCAAAGGGGCCAAACTGCTCACCGATCAGTTTAAAACCGTCGAAGTAACCTGAGTCGCCACTGAAGAAAATCCGCACGTCATCAATAATCATGACCCACGACACCCACAGGGTCTCGTTGTGGTCAAACAACCCTCGCCCCGAAAAATGCTGGCACGGCGTGGCGATAAACCGAATGCCGTCACGTTGTGTTTCTTGCCACCAATCCAGTTGCTGTACTTTGTTTGCAGGCACGCCCCACTTGATCAGCAGGTCGCCCACCCCTAGCGGGGCCAAAAAGTGCTCGGTCTTGGCCGCCAGTTGCAGCACTGTTTTCTGGTCAAGGTGATCGTAGTGGTTATGCGACAGGATTACGCCTTGCAACGGTGGCAGTTCATCCAGGGTGATCGGCGGTGCATGAAAACGCTTGGGCCCCGCCCACTGAAACGGCGAAGCACGCTCGGCATACACAGGGTCGGTCAGCCAGAATTTGCCCTTGAGCTTGAGCAACAAGGTGGAGTGCCCCAGCCGGAACACACTGAAGTCAGGCGCTTTATCCAACGCTTCGCGGCTCAACGGGGTGACCGGGATCGCTGCGGCGGGCCGAGTGTTTGAAGGTTTTTGGAACAGCATCTTCCAAAAAATGCCCAAGGTTTTGCCCAGGCTTGCGGCGGGCCTGACACCCTGATTTCGAAACTTACCTTGATGCTGCTCGGCAGGCTTAAGCTCAGCCTTTGTCGAAGACTCGATTGGCATGCTTCAAAGACTCCAGAAGACAAAGTGCAATTATTACGCTGGTTTTTTGGGCGGTAGAAGGTCAATCGTCATTTTCTAACATCCAAGTGTTAGTTTTAAGGTTATTCCCCTTAAAGCTCAGGCAGAATGCCAGCATCGATGATCGACATTACCTGCACGTTAAACCGACACGTCTGTGTTTAACGAGCGGGTGTGGCATTCCGTGCCTCAACACCTTGCGCAGATACCTATGAACACTCAAAGAGGTAAAGGTTTGTCATTTTCACGGCGCATTTATGTGCCGCGAACCTTTGGCCTGGGAATTGGTTGCCTGTGCGTGATGCCTGCTCTGTACCCATTGAACATGCCCACCTGGGTCTGGGTATTGTTCTTCGCCTCGGGTTTTGCCTGGCCACAACTGGCCTACTTGCGCTCTTCCCGCTCGCCATACCCGTATCGTGCTGAACGCCGCAACATATTGATGGATTCTGTGTTGGGCGGCTTTTGGGCTGCCACCCTGCAGTTCAATCCTCTGCCGGCCATCATTATTGTGTCGATGATGACCATGAACAACGTGGCGGTCGGCGGTGCAAAAATGCTGCTCCGCGGGCTCGTGGCGCAATGCGTGGGCATTGTCATCTCATGGCTGATGTTCGGGATTGCCTTCAACCCTGAGACCACATCGATACAACTCTATGCGTGCCTGCCCATTCTGATCCTCTACCCGTTTACCGTGGGCATGATCAGTTATCGAATGGCTACCACCCTGGCCGCGCACAAGCGCGCCTTCAGCGCCCTCAGCCGTACCGACAGCCTGACCGGCCTGCTCAATCACGGCTCCTGGAAAGACCTGCTGCAACTCAGCTTCCATACCTGCAAGCACACTCACGCAGACGCCACGCTGGCGCTGATTGATATCGACCACTTCAAGCGTATCAATGACACCTACGGGCACATTGTCGGCGACAGCGTGCTGCGCCAGTTCAGCATTGCACTCAAGGAAAACCTGCGCGCAGAAGATCTGGCCGGACGTTATGGCGGCGATGAGTTTTGCGTGATTTTGCCCAACCGCTCGCTGGCGCAGACGCAAGAAATCATGGAGCGTCTGCGCCACCGCTGCTGCGACTTTCGCTACCCCGATGCACCCGAGCTGCGCTTTAGCCTGAGCATCGGGCTGGCCTCATGCCAGGCGGCCTTCACCGACGCCTCGATGTGGCTCAACGAGGCCGACAAGGCGCTGTACATCGCCAAGAACACGGGCCGCAATAAAATCAGCATTGGCTCTGGCGACCTGCTGGCAAACACCGTGCTGGGCGAGCCTTAGCTGAGGCAGCGACGCACCGCTGAAATTTCCGGTACATCTTCGCGCCGCATGTACACCCGCAAGGGTTCTGTGATGTTCAGGCGATCGTCGATATTTTGATCCAGCAACAACTGAATCAACTCGCGCTTGAGGGTCATGGTGTCGGCCCCGACGGCTTGCCAGACAAACTCGCTGGTGGGGGTGATGGCGTCGTCGGCAACATCCATCCCGAATGAGTCCTCGCTAAAACGTACGATGTACTGCTGCGTCTTGCGATTGAATCCGACAAAACCGTGGAGATCGTCGGCGGCCTGGCAGATGAGTTGCGAAGTGATGCGCATGGTAAACCTCTCTCTGGAAACGATGGTTTACACACAAGGTGAATGCTCATCCCTCTGACGGGGACGCTAATGACTCAAAGGGTACGTCACACCTTTGGTTTCAGGCAAAGGGCAAAATTAAGGATGAGTTAAGTTGCCATGGTTACTCTGATCCCACCTAAACAGATCACCCCAGAGGGATTAACCA
Source organism: Pseudomonas sp. FSL R10-1350 (assembly GCF_009600525.1). Lineage (NCBI taxonomy): Bacteria > Pseudomonadati > Pseudomonadota > Gammaproteobacteria > Pseudomonadales > Pseudomonadaceae > Pseudomonas > Pseudomonas sp. FSL R10-1350. The sequence goes on along the minus strand of NZ_WIVR01000007.1, from coordinate 141,504 downwards.
TGAAAGCACTTAACGTCATCTTCGCCGCTACCGCCCTGACCCTGACTGCCGGCCTGGCTCAAGCCGATGTGCGCCCTGACCATATTCCGGGCTTGCTCAAGTCGGGCGAAATTGCCGCTTTTGAGAAACTCAACCAAGCGGCGCTGGACAAGCACCCCGGCGCGACCATCCTCGACACCGAGCTGGACCATTCCTACGGCAAGCTGGTGTATGAAGTTGAATTGCGCGACACCAAAGGCGTGAAGTGGGATGTCGACATGGACGCCAAAACAGCCGAAGTCCTGCAAGACAAACAAGACACCTGATTCCCGCTGTCCATCGCCTGTAGGAGCGAGCTTGTCTCGCGATCTTTTGACCTTCTAAAAGATCGCGAGGCAAGCTCGCTCCTACAGGGGTCAGGCGAGCAAATGCATACAATATTTATACAAATTTGTACCGTTATTCCCAGAGTGGCTAAAATCATCTTTTTATAACATTTAAGCCGAGATTCTCTTCTATGAGGCCAAGTGCCGCTGCGGATATCGCCACGATTAACCGGATCAGCGCAGTCCCGGCAATCCTTCAGGTCGTTACTGAAATGACCGGCATGCGCTTTGCTGCCGTTGCCCGGGTGACGCCTAACAGCTGGACAGCCTGCGCCGTGCTCGACAACTTGGGGTTTGGCTTGAAACCCGGTGGCGAACTGGATCTGGTCACGACGCTGTGCTTTGAAAGCATGAACTCGCAGCAGCCCATTCTCATCGACAAAGCCAGCGAAGACCCGCTGTACCACGACCACCCAACACCCAGAACCTACCGGTTCGAGAGCTACTTCACGATACCGGTGTACCGCACTGACGGCCGCTTCTTTGGCTCGCTGTGCGCCTTGGACCCTGAACCCGCGCGCCTCAAAAACACCTCAATTCAGGCCACGCTGGAGTCTTTTTCGCGCCTGCTCTCGCTGCAGATTGAAGCCGAAGAAAACCTGGAACAGGCGCAATCCGAGCTGGCTCTGGCCCGTGAGCACGCAGAGCTGCGCGAGCAGTTTATTGCAGTGCTCGGCCATGACCTGCGCAACCCTTTGTTTGCCATGACGACTGCGGCTGATCGCTTGCTCTGCAAGTACCCGAACCATCAAACCCATGATCTCGTGCAACACATCAAGACCTGTGGCCTGCGCGCCTCGCAGTTGGTCGAAGATGTCCTGGATTTCGCCCGTGGAAGGCTCGGCAGCGGGATCCCGGTGCTACTGAGCCCGTGCCCGGACCTCACGCAAGTGCTCGAACACGTGATCTCGGAAGTCCGCCATATTTACCCTGAGCGGCAGATCGACTCGGCAATCGGCTCGCTAGAAAGCATTGAATGTGACAGCAGCCGCCTGGCTCAGTTGCTTTCCAATCTGCTTGCAAACGCCATCGCCCATGGTTCTGCCACAGGGCCGGTGCACATTACCGGGACGACGCAAAACGCACTGTTTGCGCTAAGCGTGACCAACCAGGGCCAGCCGATTCCAGCTGAAGCGCTGCAGCATTTATTTCAACCGTACTCGCGCCCTGCCAGCAACACCCCGCAAGCCGGTCTTGGCCTGGGTTTGTACATTGCCAGCCAGATTGCCCTGTCTCACAATGGCCGCTTGAGTGTGATGTCGGACGAACTGCACGGCACCACGTTTACCTTTACCATGCCGCTTTCCCTGCCCCCTGAGGCCTAGCATGACCCGCCTCTGCCCCTACGAAGACCTAAACGCTGAGCAGCGCGAGCAACTGCTCGGCATTGAGGTGCTGCCAGAACAGTTACCGTTCAGTGGTGACATCGCGTGCGCCTTGTACTCATTGCCCGCGCAATGCCATCCGGGGATCAGAGGCTTTGCTCTGTTAATCGATGAACGCCCCGTGGCCTTTATGCTGCTCAAGCGGCATCCGCTGTTGGCGCACTGGGCTGACGCCGGCAGCGCCACGCTGCACGCCTTGCAGGTACACAGGCAAGTGCAAGGCCAAGGGCTGGGCAAAATCTGTTTGCGCTTGCTCACGCAGGACATCCAGTACTACTGGCCCGACGTCAGTCAGTTGATGTTGTCGGTGAGCCCCGATAACACGTCAGCCCTGGCTTTTTACTTAGGTCAGGGCTGGTCTGAGCGCGGCGAAGCCTACCGGGGTGAGCGGCGATTAGTGTTGCCTCTCACGCCCTTGCAGGCTAAACCCGCCGCTTGACCGGCCCCGTTGAAACGAGCCGTTAGCAAAACGCGGAGTGGGAAATAGGAAAAACGCCTAAATAAACCTTCTTTTTCAGAAAATTCTCTCGCCAGACATCTAGACAAAAGGCCATTACGCCGTTTATTGTCTCGCCGCAGACCACCGCAGTGGTCAACGTCGCTCGGACGGTTCCGGGCGCTTACGTATCAGAGGCATACATGGCAGACCAAGGTTCGCCGCGCCGCTTTGCGCGCATAGATCGACTCCCCCCTTACGTGTTCAACATCACTGCTGAGCTGAAGATGGCCGCCCGACGTCGTGGCGAAGACATCATCGACTTCAGCATGGGCAACCCCGACGGCCCTACGCCGCCCCATATCGTTGAAAAACTCTGCACTGTCGCACAACGTGAGGACACTCACGGCTACTCGACTTCGCGTGGCATCCCACGACTGCGCAGGGCTATTTCTCGCTGGTACGCCGATCGCTACAACGTGGAGATCGACCCGGAAAGCGAAGCCATCGTCACCATTGGTTCCAAAGAAGGCCTGGCGCACTTGATGCTCGCCACCCTCGACCAGGGCGACACCGTACTAGTGCCGAACCCCAGCTACCCGATTCACATCTACGGCGCCGTGATTGCTGGCGCACAGGTGCGCTCGGTGCCTTTGATTCCGGGCGTGGACTTTTTTGCAGAGCTGGAAAAAGCTATCCGCGGCTCGATCCCGAAACCCAAAATGATGATTCTGGGCTTTCCGTCGAACCCGACGGCGCAGTGCGTCGAACTGGACTTCTTTGAGCGCGTGGTGGCCCTGGCCAAGCAGTATGACGTGCTGGTGGTTCACGACCTGGCCTACGCCGACATCGTCTATGACGGCTGGAAAGCGCCTTCGATCATGCAGGTGCCTGGCGCCAAAGACGTCGCCGTCGAGTTCTTCACCCTGTCCAAAAGCTACAACATGGCGGGCTGGCGCATCGGCTTTATGGTCGGCAACCCGGAACTGGTCAACGCCTTGGCGCGGATCAAGAGCTACCACGACTACGGCACCTTCACCCCGCTGCAAGTGGCGGCCATTGCCGCACTTGAAGGCGACCAGCAGTGCGTCAAAGACATTGCCGAGCAATACCGCCAGCGTCGTAACGTGTTGGTCAAAGGGCTGCACGAGTTGGGCTGGATGGTCGAAAACCCGAAAGCCTCGATGTACGTCTGGGCCAAAATTCCCAAGGCTTACGCCGAAATGGGCTCGCTGGAGTTTGCCAAGAAACTGCTGGCCGATGCCAAGGTGTGTGTCTCACCGGGTGTAGGCTTTGGTGAGTATGGTGACGACCATGTGCGCTTTGCCCTGATTGAAAACCAGGACCGTATTCGCCAAGCCTTGCGCGGTATCCGCGCGATGTTCCGCGCGGACGGTTTGAGCGCCAGCTAAACATATACCTGTAGTCGCTGCCGCAGGCTGCGATAAGGGCCGAAGGACCTTCTGCTTTTGAGGGTTGCTACGCAACCCATCGCAGCCTTCGGCAGCGACTACAAAGTTTCACAACGCTTAAACCACCAACGACAGCAGCATGATGAAGATCAGGCCGACAACCGAAAGGATGGTTTCCATCGCGGTCCAGGTCTTGAAGGTCTCAACCACGGTCATGTTGAAGTACTGCTTGACCAGCCAGAAACCCGCATCGTTGACGTGCGACAGGATCAACGAGCCTGCGCCCGTTGCCAGCACCAGCAGTTCGCGGTTCACGCCCGGAATCATATCCACCACCGGCAACACAATCCCCGCCCCGGTAATGGTCGCCACGGTTGCCGAACCGGTTGCGATACGAATCACCGCCGCCACCAGCCACGCCAGCAAAATAGGCGAGATGTTGGCGTGCACCGCCATGTGACCGATCACGTCACCCACGCCGCTGGCCACCAGCATTTGCTTGAAGCCACCGCCCGCGCCAATGATGAACACGATCGCAGCCGTCGGCGCCAGGCTCGCGTCGAGCAGTTTGAGCACGCGCTTGGAGTCGATCCCCTGTCGCGCACCAAAGGTGTAGAGCGACAACAGCAACGCCAGCAACAGCGCGCTGATCGGGTGGCCGATCATGTCCATCCAGCCGCGGAAGAAGTTGCCCGTGGGCAATGCCACGTCGGCAAATGTCTTCAGCAACATCAGGAACACCGGCAACAGCACCGTGGCCAGGGTGATGCCAAAACTCGGCAGGCTGCTGGACTCCGGCTCGCTGGCCAGTTGGTCGACGAGTTCCTGAGACGGGTTGCCCGGGATGTATTTGGAGATGAACGTGCCGTAAATAGGACCGGCAATGATCGCTGTTGGCAGCGCCACGATCAGACCGTACAGGATGGTTTTACCGATATCCGCCCCGAACACGCCAATCGCCAGCAACGGGCCAGGGTGCGGCGGAACCAGACCGTGCACCGCCGACAAACCGGCCAGCAACGGAATACCGATCTTGATCAGCGACACGCCGGTACGACGCGCCACGATAAAGACCAGCGGAATCAGCAAGACAAAACCGATCTCGAAAAACAGCGGAATGCCGACCAGGAACGCGGCAAACATCATCGCCCACTTCACCCGCTCCTTGCCGAAGGCACGGATCAAGGTGCGGGCAATCTGATCGGCGCCGCCCGAGTCAGCCATCATTTTGCCGAGCATCGTGCCCAGCGCCAAAATGATCCCGACAAAGCCCAGTACGCCACCAAAACCTTCCTGGAACGACTTGAGGATCTGGTCGGTCGGCATACCGGTGGTCAGGCCCAAAAAGGCCGACGCGATAATCAGGGCAATAAAGGGATGTATTTTGAACCGAGTGATCAGCACGATCAGCCCGATGATCGTCACCACTGCATCAAGCAGCAGAAAGGTGTGTTGGGACATGCCTAGCATGGGGCGTCTCCTGCCATGTTTTTGTTATCAACGACGAATGAACAGCCTGGGGTCACACAGACAGCGCTGTCTTTTTGAAACAAAATCATGACGTTGCCAGTAAAGAATGTTCACGCCACCACTCATGAGAAGCGAGCGCCAACTGGTCAATGTTCAGGGCCGCCGCATTCAGCGTCAGCACCAAGGGTTCCTTGCTCGGCGATTCGAGAGCCGCAAACTGGCTGTCGATGAGCGTCTTGGGCATGAAGTGCCCCGGCCGATGCGCCACACGGTCAGCGGCCACTTGCGGCGTCAGTTCCAGAAACACGAAACCCAGGCCATCAACGGCGGCACGCAAACGCTCGCGGTAACGCAGTTTAAGCGCCGAACAGGTCAGCACCGGGCGCTGGCCACGGGCAATCGCCGTGCGCAGTTCATCGCACAAGCTGTCCAGCCAGCCAGAGCGGTCTTCATCGGTCAGGGGAATGCCGGCGCTCATTTTTTCAATGTTGGCCGCCGGGTGAAAGGCATCGCCTTCAATCGGCGTTGCACCATTAAGATGGCACAACGCCTGGCTCACACTGGATTTGCCGCAGCCGGCAACACCCATGATGACCAGGGCAGTGATAGGTTGGTTCATGAAACACCTCAGTCCGTAGACAGCGCTGTCTGAGTCAAAGCGTTCACTAGCTGAAAGCAAAGCACAAAGACCAGGCTACCGACGTCTATTTCTCATTTTTATGGGGAGACGCCGTGACGCTCTCGACATACAAAGATCTTGAATAATCCCACAGACAATTAGGCAATTGCCGACAGACAAGGACAGCGCTACCTTAGTGACTTGTTTTTTGTTTGGCAAGCCGCCCTGATGACCTCCTCTAAAAACGATAAAAACCCCCGTACCACGGGCCGCCCGACCCTTAATGAAGTCGCTCGACTGGCGGGTGTCAGCCCGATTACCGCCTCCCGCGCCTTGCGCGGCATCAGCAGCGTGGCCACAGAGCTGGCCGAAAAAGTACGCCAGGCTGCCGACGAACTGAACTACGTGGTCAACCCTGCCGCTCGGGCACTGGCCTCGGCGCAAAGCCACTCGGTAGTGGTGCTGGTGCCCTCGTTATCCAACTTGCTGTTTATCGACACCCTCGAAGCCATCCACGAGGTGTTGCGCCCCAAAGGTTTTGAAGTGCTGATCGGTAACTACCACTACTCCCGCGAGGAAGAAGAAAACCTGCTGCGTAACTACATGGCGTACCAGCCGCGCGGCCTGTTGCTGACCGGTTTTGACCGCACTGAAAGCTCGCGGCGCATGCTTGAAGCGAGCAATACACCTTGTGTGTACATGATGGAACTGGATGCCGGTGCCGGTCTCAATTGCGTTGGGTTCTCGCAGCTAAAAGCCGGTGAAACGGCGGCCCGGCACTTGATCTCACGCGGGCGTCGACACCTTGCCTACATCGGTGCACAACTCGACCAGCGCACGCTCTTGCGCGGCGAAGGTTATCGTCGCGCCTTGCAGGAGGCCGGGCTGTACAACCCGGACCTGGAAGTGCTGACACCACGTCCTTCTTCCGTGGGCCTGGGCGGCGAGCTGTTCTTACAGCTGCTGGCGACTCACCCTCACGTGGACGCGATCTTTTTTGGTAACGACGACCTTGCCCACGGCGCCTTGCTCGAAGCCGCCCGCATCGGGATTAAAATCCCGGAGCAAATTTCCATTCTGGGCTTCAACGACCTGCCTTCTTCCGAGTTTATGGTCCCGCGCCTGAGCAGCATTCGTACGCCACGAGAAGCCATTGGCCGTCGCGCCGCCGAGCAGATGCTCACATTGATGGCGGGCAACAAGGTGCAACAGCCGGTGCAAGACATGGGCTTTGAGTTGATGCTGCGCGAAAGCACCTGAGTTCGCCGCCGAGCGGCAAGAATTGTCCGCTCGCCCTGCCCCCTCCACCCTCGCCCAGCCTGCGGCCCTTTAAAAATGGGTGTTTGCGACTGGGCACGGTTATTGCCCTGCTAATAGTCATCACCTTTTAGAGGGGCACATTCATGTTGATCAACACGCAGCATACGTCTGCAATTCAAAAGACCCAGCGCACCGACCTCGACCCGGCGAACGCTGCCGCCAGCGCGTTGTACAGCGCGGCCCAGCAGAATGCTCAGCCACTGACCAACCTCCAGGCAACCCCGGCATCCGTGGCCGGCAATGCGCAAGCGGATAACGTCAACGCGGCTTTCGCCAAAACACGGGTCATGTTGCAGGCCAGCGCTTCAAGCACCGGCACGGCGGCCAAGACCTCGGCCACCGACGAGTTCAAGGACTACATGAGCAAGTCACCGGCGCAACGGATTCGCGAGCAATTGCTCAAGGAAATGGGCCTGACGGAAGACGACTTTAAAGCCATGCCGCCAGAAAAGCAGCAAGCGATTACAGACCAGATCACCGCGCTCATGCAGCAAAAAGAAGCGATCAAACAGGCTGCCGCCCAGCAGCAGGTTGCTGAGAAGCGCTCAACCGACTTGGTGTGACCGCACATCTCGAATCATAAGCCCGGTAACAGAAGGGCATCGTGGGAGCGAGCTTGCTCGCGATGCTGTCGACGCGGTCTTACCGTTAAACCACGCCGATTCAATCACGAGCAAGCCCGTTCCCACGGGCACGCGCCTCAACTGATCTGCAACGTGGAATTGAACTGGCTGATGGCGTCGACCACATGCCGGGAGCCCTGCTGGATCTCCAGAATCGCCTCCCCCGCCTCATTGGCCAGTGAAACCCCCAGCCCGGTTCGGCTCAAGCTCGATTGCATGCTGTTTACCGCGCTCAACGACAGGTCATGGTTTTTACGCACCACCTCGACAATTTCAATGGTCGCCGCACTGGTGCGCGCCGCCAGGCTCCTGACCTCGTCAGCCACCACCGCAAACCCACGCCCGTGCTCTCCGGCCCTAGCCGCTTCAATGGCCGCATTGAGTGCCAGCAGGTTGGTTTGATCGGCAATGCCGCGAATGGTCTGGACGATCTTGCCGATGATTTCCGACTGCTTGCTCACCGCATCGATACTGCTCGCGGCCTCGTTGAGGTCTTTGGAAATGGCCTCGATGGTTTGCACCGTTTGCTGAACCACTTGCGAACCTTTCTGCGCGCACGCGTCGTTTTGTACTGACGTCGCGTGGGCCGATTCAGCGGCGGTTTGCAGGTTGCTGACCTGTGCGGTGATGTCGCTGGCAAACTTCACCACTTTATACAGGCGGCCTTTGGCATCGAATATCGGGTTGTAGGAAGCCTCCAGAAAAACCGTGTGGCCATATTTATCGACCCGTTCGAAACGTCTGGAATGGTATTCACCGCGATTGAGTGACTCCCAGAAGGCTTTGTACTCGGCGGACTCGGCTTCGCTGCGGCGGCAGAACATGCTGTGGTGCTGGCCTACGATCTCTTGCAACGAATAATGCACGGTGTTGAGAAAGTTCTGATTGGCATTGATAACCCGGCCATCAGGGGAAAACTCGATCATGGCCATGGAGCGGCTCAAGGCATTCACGATGCTCTGGTTTTCGTGCTCTTTATTGACCCGGTCGGTGATGTCGGCCGCCACTTTCATCACACTGAGCACCTGCCCGCTGGCGTCGGTGATCGGCATGTAGCTGGCCTCTAGCCAGATTTCACGCCCTGTTTTGTCGAGCCGGGTGAACGTCCCGCTCAGCGGCGCACCACTGGCCAGGCTCTTCCAGAATTGCGCGTATTCAATGCCGCGCTGGTAGGCGTCTTCGCAAAAAATCCGGTGATGCTTGCCGCGAATCTCGTCGACGGTATAACCCATCGCCCGGCAAAAATTGTCATTGGCCTCAAGAATGATCCCTTCAGGGGTGAACTCGATGATGGCCATTGAACGACTGACGGCCAATGCCTTGGCCTTCATGTCCTCCAAAGAACAACTTAAGCGCTGATTCTCGAGCAGGTCGGCTTTACGACGCGAATTAAACATGACTCAACCCCTGATGATGCTTTCTTGTGATGATGTGTAATTTTCAAGGCACAACAAAACCTCAGCCCATGTAACGCTTGCTGTTTGCATTACAACGAATCAGGGGAAAAGCCACTTCATATTCGGGCCCCTATGGTCCCAAGCATAGACAGGCCTAAACAGGGTGCAAGCAAATTGCCAGCAAGGGGCGACGAAACGCACAGCACGGGCTGCAGGCATCTGCTCGATTCAGTTAGCTGGCTAACTTATGTTTAAAGGTGAATATTCAAAAAAGCTCGCAAAGTGCACTTTCCAATAACCAATAAACACTCAAACGAATACAAATCGAGAGACTTAAATGATTCAGCGCTGTGTATATACTGCGCGCTTATTTTTAACGCCCGTGGACGACATGACCGCCATTGTTTACGCCCCGCTCGAAGCGCCATTGTGGCCATTAATGAACAAGTTTTACCGCGCGCATCAGTCGTCGATGAAAGCCAGTAAAGACGCACAACTGTGGGTTGCACGTCAGCAAGACATCATTGGCGGGTTGTGCCTGCGCTCAATGGCTCATGGTTATTGGCTGACCGGGTTATTTGTTGCGCCCGCGTTGCGTGGGCAAGGGGTTGCCGGGGCATTGGTGAAGGCGTCGGTGGCCGCCTGCGAGGGACCGGTGTGGCTGTTCTGCGACCCCGAGTTGCAAGGCTTTTATGAAGGGCTGGGGTTTAGCGTGGAAGTCGACTTGCCCTATGTGTTGCATGAGCGGCTGGTTCGCTATCAACGCAATAAAGCGATGATAGCGATGGGCCTTGAGCCTACTCTTGCGTGCCCGGCGCCAGCTCCGGGAACAACACCTCAATAAAGCCGAACTTGCTGAAGTCCTTGATGCGTGACGGGTACAGACGGCCGATCAGGTGATCACACTCGTGCTGCACAACGCGCGCATGAAAGCCATCAGCAACGCGTAAGACGGGATCACCCTTGGGGTCAAAACCTTCGTAACGGATCTTCTCGAAGCGCTCGACCACACCGCGCAGCCCTGGCACTGACAAGCAGCCTTCCCAATCTTCTTCAACCGCAGGGCTCAAGGGCGTGATCAGCGGGTTGATCAAGATGGTTTGCGGCACGGGTTCGGCGTCCGGGTAACGCTCACTGTGTTCGAAGCCAAAGATCACCAGTTGCAAATCAACGCCAATTTGCGGAGCCGCCAGACCAACGCCACCGGCGTGCTCCATGGTCTGCAGCATGTCGTCGATCAGTTGCCACAGCTCTGGCGTATCAAACATCTCGGGAGGCACTGGCTTGGCAACTCGCAGCAGGCGCTCATCACCCATTTTCAAAATTTCACGAATCATAATCAGGCTTCATCTGAAGTGGATTTAAGGGAGTGGTCGCGCCCAAGCCCGGACACATGCGGTGTGTCGTCGGACTCTTCGAAGGTTTTCTCACCCGGATCTTTGCCTTCAGCTGACATGTGCTCGATAACAGCGTTCATTTCAGCCCCCAACAACAATACGGCTGACGAAATATAGAAATACAGCAACAGCACAATGATCGCCCCGATGCTGCCATACATCGCGTTGTAATCGGCGAAGGTTTTCACATAAAACGCAAAACCCAACGACGCAGCGATCCACACCACCACGGCCAACACCGAGCCTGGCGTAATAAAACGAAACTTCTGCTCAACGTCTGGCATCACGTAGTAGATGACCGCCACGGCCACCATCATCAGCAGGATAATCACCGGCCAGCGCAGGATGGTCCACAACGTGACCACGAACTCCTCAAGCCCCACCTGCCCCGCCAGCCAGCCCATCACTTGCGGCCCAAGCACCATCAACGCGGCAGCTGCCAGGAGCATCCCGGCAATGCCGATGGTGTAAAAAATCGACAGCGGAAAGCGCTTCCAGATTGGCCGCCCTTCCACCACGTCGTAGGCGGCGTTCATGGCACTCATCATCAAGCGCACGCCCGCCGAAGCGGTCCACAGCGCGACGACAATACCGAAAGACAGCAAGCCACCCTTCGATTGCTCCAACTGGTCAATCACCGGGTTTACCTGCTCCAGCGCTTGTGGCGGCAGGACCAGCTCGGACTGCAAACGCAGCCAGCTGAAAAAGTCAGGCAAATGCAAAAAGCCGATCAGTGCGATCAAAAACAGGATGAACGGGAACAGCGAGAAGAGCATTTGATAGGCCAAAGCCGAGGCATAGGTCGACATTTCATCGTCGATAAATTCTTTGACCGTACGCACCAACACTTTGCCTAACGGCAGGCCATTCAAGACCGGAAAAATCATAGCGTCTCCTTTCGCCGCTTATAAATTGAGTTCGACACACCCTCTGCAACGGGTTCAGTACGGGGGTTTTACCTCAAAAGTAGTTCAAATGGCGACTTTGGAAATACTTAACCGCAAAACCCATAAAAACGGCCACCTCAAGGATGGCCGTTTTCAGGGCTAGTGACGAAGTCACCCGATTAGGCTTTATCGACGGTGTTCTTCACTGCATCTTTGGCTTTACCGACAGTCTGTTGCGCTTCGCCCTTCAGTTCCTGGGCTTTGCCTTCTGCGCGCAGCTTGTCGTTGTCGGTGGCTTTACCCACCGCTTGTTTGACATTGCCTACTGCTTCGTTCGCCATGCCTTTGATCTTATCGCCAGTGCTGCTCATGGGATTTCTCCTAGTGAAAGTTCGGATGTCATTCTCGACATCTAGGTTGACCCGCAGACGTCGAGCAGAGTTTCATTTATTTTCTGTGGCTCATTTCGTCGCGCAGCGCAGGTTGAGCTTTATGTTTGCCCGCTAACCCCTGAGAATGCGCAACGTATTCAGGCTATGGCGCTGAAGATCCGCAATTGTAGGAAGGTTATGAAACTCGATAAAAAGCAGGCCATCGCCCGCAGAAACCAGGAACTTGGCGGCGCGGTACTGGGCGTCAACAACTGCCATCTCGCTACGTTGAACACCAACAAGAACATCTGGTGGTTCGATATTCCTTTGGCCCGCCTGGCCATCGGTCAATACGAATGGGTGCACCTGCTGTTGCACACCCCGAGCACCGATGAGTTGCTGCATTTGAAGGTCACTACCGCTTTCCTGCGTGAAAAACGCGAAGGCATGGTGGTCCGCGCGACGCACAAGCGCACGCCGACCATGAGCCTTGAACTGAGCGCAGACAAAGACTCCTTCCTGCAGGACGTGCGTCCAGCAGGCACCGGCGTCAATTTCGCGCAGTTCCTGCAGAAGTAATTGAGTTCACCCTCTGTAGGAGCGAGCTTGTCTCGCGATCTGTTTAAAAAATCAAAAGATCGCGAGGCAAGCTCGCTCCTACAGAGGGTGTGCAGCCGCTGCAAAAACAACAAAGCCCCGCAATGCGGGGCTTTGTTGTGTCTGGGCGGGGTTACTTTTTGAGGCCCAGTTTTTTCAGTTCTTCATCGCGCAATTCGCGACGCAAGATCTTGCCCACGTTGGTCGTTGGCAGGCTCTCACGGAACTCGATGATCTTGGGTGCTTTGTAAGCCGTCAGGTTGGCCCGCATGTGTGCCATGACCTGTTCTTTGGTCAGGGTCATGCCCGGCTTGACCACGATGAAGACCTTGATCAGTTCACCGGTTTTTTCATCCGGAATACCAATCGCCGCCGACTGCAAAACACCTGGCAACGAGGCCATCACGTCTTCCAGCTCGTTCGGGTACACGTTGAAGCCCGACACCAGGATCATGTCTTTTTTGCGGTCAACGATGCGCATATAGCCATCCGGCTGAATCACCGCAATGTCACCGGACTTCAACCAGCCATCGCTGTCCATGATTTCGGCGGTGGCATCAGGACGCTCCCAGTAGCCTTTCATGACCTGCGGGCCTTTGATGCACAGCTCGCCAATTTCACCCAACGGCAACTCTTCGCCCGCATCGTTGATGACTTTGCACAAGGTAGAAGGCATCGGGATCCCGATGGTGCCCACCTGGATGTTCTGGATCGGGTTGACCGACGCCACCGGGCTGGTTTCGGTCATGCCGTAGCCTTCGCAGATCGGACAACCGGTCACGGTCTTCCAACGCTCAGCCACTGACAATTGCAACGCCATACCGCCCGACAAGGTGACCTTGAGGTGCGAAAAGTCCAGCTTGCGGAAAGCCTCGCTGTTACACAGCGCAATAAACAAGGTGTTTAGCCCGACAAAGCCGGAGAACTTCCACTTCGACAGTTCTTTAACCATCGCCGGCAGATCGCGCGGGTTGCTGATCAGGATGTTGTGGTTGCCCAGCAACATCATCGCCATGCAATGGAAGGTAAACGCGTAGATGTGGTACAGCGGCAACGGGGTGATGAGGATCTCGCTGCCTTCATTGAGGTTGGAGCCCATCAGCGCCTTGCACTGCAACATGTTGGCGATCAGGTTGCGGTGGGACAGCATCGCGCCCTTGGCCACGCCGGTGGTGCCACCGGTGTATTGAAGCACCGCAACATCACTGCTGATCGGGTTGGCTTCCTTGACGGGCTGGCCATGACCTTTGCTCAGGATGTCATTGAACTTGATGGCGTTCGGCAAGTGGTACGCCGGGACCATTTTTTTCACGTACTTGATGACGCTGTTGATCAGCACACGCTTGAACGGCGACAGCATGTCGGCCACTTCGGTGACGATCACATACTTGACCGAAGTCTGCGGCACGACCTTTTCGGCCAGGTGCGCCATGTTGGCCAGACACACCAGCGCCTTGGCGCCGGAGTCATTGAACTGGTGTTCCATTTCCCGCGCGGTGTACAGCGGGTTGGTGTTGACCACGATCAAACCGGCGCGGATGGCTCCGAACACAGCAATCGGGTATTGCAACAGGTTGGGCAGTTGTACGGCGATACGGTCGCCAGGTTGCAGGTCGGTGTGCTGTTGCAACCAGGCAGCAAAGGCGCCTGACAGCTCGTAAAGCTCACCGTAGGTGATGGTTTTGCCGAGGTTACTGAAGGCCGGCTTATCGGCGAAACGTTGGCAAGATTGGCGCAATACCGTCTGAATATTTGGGTATTCGTCAGGATTGATTTCAGCAGCAATCCCAGCTGGGTACTTATCCTTCCAAAAGTCTTCAATCATGGAAGCCCACTCCTCAGCGTCGCGAATTCTTCACCGCATTTGATGCGGTTATTATTTGTTTGATTTTTGTAATGGTAATTCTGGCTTTTTTACTTACCGAGAAGTCACAAAGCGCGCCGAGAGTAGCAGCTTTGCCAGAGGCCGCCTAGAGCCAAAAAAGGCCCTTAGCGTCACTTTTCTGACTGTCCTACAATCCTAAGTCACCATTAGAGCCATAACTCTATTTTTGTCAAAACCCGTCTAAACAAGGGCTTACAGCGCCATCAACGGCCTTTTCAAGACGCGACCCGGTTGATTTAACACTCAATAAAAAAGCCCGCGTGCCAAAGGCACACGGGCATTTGTCGCCTGACTGAACGAATCAGACGGTATCTCGTAACTCGCGGCGCAGGATCTTGCCCACCGGCGTCATGGGCAATGAATCCCGAACCACAATCTGCTTGGGCACTTTGTAGCCGGTGAAATTGTCTTTGCAGTACGCATTGAGCTCTTCAACGCTCACCCCGCCAGCACGCGGCACCACGAACAATTTGACGGCTTCGCCTGTCCGTTCGTCGGGTACTCCGATAACGGCACAGTTCGCCACTTTGGGGTGAGCCATCACGATGTCTTCGATTTCGTTGGGGTACACATTGAAACCCGAGACGATGATCAGGTCTTTTTTACGGTCGACGATGCGCACATAGCCATCGGGATCAATCACCGCGATATCGCCGGTCTTGAACCAGCCCTCGGCATCCAGCACCTCGGCCGTGGCCTCGGGGTTTTTCCAGTAGCCTTTCATGACCTGCGGGCCTTTGACACACAGTTCGCCGCGCTCCCCCAGCCCCAGTTCAGCCCCGTCATCGTTGATGACTTTCATGAGTGTGCCCGGCACCGGCATGCCCACCGTGCCCAAGCGGGCAAACCCGCCGTAGGGGTTAGCACTGGCAACCGGCGAGGTTTCGGTCAGGCCATAGCCCTCGACGATGCGGCAACCGGTGAGTTTTTCCCAACGCTCAGCCGTGGCCTTGACCAGCGCCGTGCCGCCCGAGTTGGTGAGTTTGAGTGAGGAGAAATCCAGGGTCTTGAATTCCGGGTGATCCATGAGTGCCACAAACAGGGTGTTCAGGCCCAAAAATGCAGTGAACCGCCAGTTTTTAAGCTCCTTGATAAAACCTGCGATGTCACGCGGGTTGGTGATCAGGATGTTGTGGTTGCCGGTCACCATCATGCACATGCAATTCGCGGTAAACGCATAGATATGGTAGAGCGGCAACGGCGCCACCATGATTTCCTGGCCTTCCTTGAGCAGCGGCAAACCATCTTCGGCATGCTGGGACAAGCAGCCACGAATCTGCTGCATGTTGGCTACCAGATTGCCATGGGTGAGCATGGCGCCTTTGGGCAAACCTGTGGTGCCGCCGGTGTATTGCAGCACAGCTATGTCGTCCAGCCTGACTTGCAGCGACCGCAACGGATGCCCTGCTCCCTGCTGCAACACCTGCTTGAAAGGAATGGCCTGCGGCAACCGGTAAGACGGCACGAGCTTTTTAACCTTGTCGACTACCAAGTTGGTGACCCAGCCTTTGACGGTGGGCATCAGGTCGCCCATTTTTGCTTCGATCAGGTATTCGATTTCAGTGTCTTCGAGCACCTCCTGCACGCGCTTGCCAAACATGTTCAGGTAGACCAATGCACGTATGCCCGCACTCTTGAACTGATGGCGCATTTCACGCGAGGTGTACAACGGGTTGGTGTTAACCACCACCAGGCCCGCACGCAACGCACCAAACACCGCAATCGGGTACTGCAGGATATTGGGCATTTGTACCGCGATGCGATCACCGGGCACCAGGTTGGTGTGCTGCTGCAAATAACCGGCAAACGCCGCGCTATGGCGATCAAGCTCGGCATAGGTCAGGGTGACCCCGAGGTTACTGAAGGCAGGCCGGTCTGCAAATTTTTTGCAGGAGCGCTCAAAGACATCCACCACTGAGGTGAAGGCAGTCATATCAATGTCCAGCGGTACGCCTGCGGGACGTTTGTCGTTCCAGAAATCAGGATGCATTGTTTTTATCCTCTTACCTGAGCATGTCTGGCTGCATCGTGATGCAGTAAAAGCACAGCATCCGGACGTTAACAGTTATCAAGTAGTAGGCAAATAAGGCGATCTTCGCCATTTACATCTTGAATCTTATTACTGTGATTTCGCCTGTGGTGCCGTTAATGCGCTATACAGTGCTACGACACCGTGTAAAGGAACTGCCATGAACCCACACACCTTTTGGCTGGAGACGAATGACCGCACAGGGCTTTTCGTGCACCAGTGGCTGCCTGAAGGTAAGCCCAAGGCGATTGTCTTGTTGGCCCATGGCATGGCCGAGCACGGTGGGCGCTACGCACGTTTGGGCCAGGCCTTGAGTGAGGCCGGTTTTGGGCTGTGTGCCCACGACCAGCGCGGGCATGGCAAGACGGCAGAACGCGGAACGCTGGGCTATTACGCCGATGAAGACGGCTGGTGCGCCGTGGTCAGCGATGTGGCGACCCTTAACCGCCACATTGGCCAGACTCACCCCGGCACACCCGTGTTTATTCTCGGCCACAGTATGGGCAGCTACATTGCCCAGGCGTACTTGCTGCATCACAGCGCCAGCGTGCAGGGCGCGATTCTCAGCGCTTCGAATTTTCAGCCGGTGGCGCTGTATCGCAGCGCCAGCCTGATTGCCCGTTTCGAACGCTGGCGCCAAGGGCCTAAAGGTCGCAGCGCGCTGATCGAGTGGCTGTCGTTCGGTTCATTCAATAAAGCCTTCAAGCCCAATCGCACACGTTATGACTGGCTTAGCCGCGATCCGGTCGAGGTCGACGCCTACGCCAATGACCCGTTGTGCGGTTTTAGGTGCACCAATCAGTTGTGGGTCGACCTGCTCGGTGGCTTGCAGCAAATCAGCAAAGCGTCCAATCTCGTCCAGATTGACTCTTCACTTCCGGTTTTGGTTATCGGCGGCACCTGTGACCCGGTCAGTGAAGGCAAGCGTCTGGTAGATCTGAGCGACGCTTTGCGCAAGGCGGGTATTCAACAGGTGCAACTCAACCTGTACCCCCACGCGCGTCATGAGCTATTTAATGAAACCAACCGCGACGATGTGACGGCTGATGTCATCGCATGGCTGAATCAGGCGCTAAGCTGTTCACGCCCGCCGCGCAGCGAATAATCGAACCATATTTTAGAAAAAAGACTTTAAAATCAAAATCTTGAAACTAATCACCCGTCACAGGACATGCGCTAGATGACCCAGGTTACCAACACCCCGTACGAAGCCCTCGAAGTCGGCCAGACTGCCAGCTACAGCAAAACCGTCGAAGAGCGTGATATTCAGCTTTTTGCGGCCATGTCTGGTGACCACAACCCGGTGCACCTCGACCCTGAATTTGCCGCAGCCACCATGTTCAAAGAGCGCATTGCCCACGGCATGTTCAGTGGTGCACTGATCAGCGCTGCCGTAGCGTGCGAGCTGCCCGGCCCGGGCACTATTTATGTTGGTCAGCAAATGAGCTTTCAGAAGCCGGTCAAAATCGGCGACACCCTGACTGTGCGTCTGGAGATTCTGGAAAAGCTGCCAAAGTTTCGCGTGCGCATTGCCACCCGTGTGTTCAACCAGCGCGAAGAAATCGTGGTCGACGGCGAAGCCGAGATCATTGCGCCACGCAAGCAACAAACCGTGAACCTGCCGGTGTTGCCAGCCATCAGCATTGGCTGATTGAGCGCCAAAAAAAGTGGGAGCGGGCTTGTTCGCGATACAAACAACGCGGTCCTGTTAGAGACCGCGTTGCTGCTATCGCGGGCAAGCCCGCTCCCACATTGGCTTAAGGGCTGAGGTTAAGCCCGGGCACGCGCCTGATTACGCAGTGCTTTAACCTGGTCGTGGTTGCGCTGTACGTTCAAGTACTGACGCTCAACCACATCACGGATGCCGACCAGATTGTGCTTGGAGATTTTCTCCAGCGCTTCTTTATAAGCTTTCAGCGCATGGTCTTCACCGCGCTCGGCTTCGTTGAGCACAGCCTCTTCACCTTTGCCGGTAAAGATCGATTTAACGTCGACCCAACGACGGTGCAGGTCACCGGCTACGCTGGTGCTGGTTTCCGGATCACCGCCAAGCTTGCGCACTTCGGCCTGAAGCTCAGCTGCGGCCGTGCCGCAATCTGCAGAACGCTTTACAAACAGCGCTTTGAGCTCAGGGTTCTTGATATCTTCGGCGCAGGTCTTGAAGCCTTCCTGGCCATCTTTGCTGGTTTCGATCAGGTCGTTCAGGACAGAGATGGCTTCTTTATTAAGGTCAGTCATTTTTCAATTCCTTGCTGAGTTGAGGATCGTGCAATAGAGATTGCAGTCCTCGTGCCAGCTTTTGAATAAAAATAAAACCTTATAAATCAATAAGTTAACCATTTATCAAAAATTAGCTTCCGGCTGTTTTGCATGATCTGTCAATTGGCCTGCATGCAAAATGCCTGTATTTTCCACCCTGTTGCTGCACGCACTGAAGGCCCAGGAATGAACCCCGAAAAACTCGAACTGCTGATCACCCACGAAATGCCCTTCGGCAAATACAAAGGCCGAATCATCGCCGACCTGCCGGGGCAGTACCTGAACTGGTTTGCCCGCGAAGGCTTCCCCAAAGGGGAATTGGGTGGTTTGCTGGCGTTGATGCAAGAGATCGATCACAACGGCCTTTCGGACCTGCTGGACCCGTTGCGGGCCAAACATGGCAAGCCCAAGCCACGTCATTAACGCCACAAATCCTGTAGGAGCGAGCTTGCCTCGCGATCTTTTGATCTTGATCCGAAAGGTTATAAGGCCCCAATCGACAGGCAAAAAAAAGGTGCGCCGACCAAGCGCACCAAAAACCGTAGAACACACAACAATTCGTTACTAGGTCATCAATCCAGCAGTGCCAGTGCCTCGGCGGTGCATTCTTGAATGCGCGCCCAATCACCGTTTTTGATCCACTCGCTGTCGAGCATCCAGCTACCGCCCACGCACATAACGTTTTTCAACGCCATGTAGTTGCGGATGTTCGCCGGGCCTACGCCGCCGGTCGGGCAGAATTTCACTTCGCCAAACGGGCCGCCCAGCGCCTTGATGGCAGCGACGCCACCGCTGACTTCAGCCGGGAACAGTTTGAACCGGCGATAGCCCAGGCCATAGCCTTCCATGATGCCGGAAGCGTTGCTGATGCCCGGCAGCAGCGGGATATCGCTAGCCACGCTGGCTTCGAGCAGGTCACGGGTAATGCCCGGCGTGACGATAAATTGCGAACCGGCTTCTTCGGCAGCCGCCAGCATGTGGCGATCCAGAATGGTGCCAGCACCGGTCACCAGCTCAGGGCGCTGATCACGCAGTACGCGGATGGCTTCCAGGCCGAACTCTGAACGCAGGGTGACTTCCAGGGCTGTCAGGCCACCAGCCGCCAGCGCATCGGCCAACGGCAAAATGTCCTGCTTACGCGCAATGGTAATCACCGGCAAAATGCGCGCCTTGGCGCACAAATCGTCGATCAGGGCGACTTTATCCGCCATCGAGACGTTGGCAATGCGTGTTGTCATGGCAGCTGATCCTTGGCTCATGGGCACCAGTAAATCTCTAACGTAGGTTGCAGAAAGGCACGAATCGGCAAGGCGGCAATGTCGGTGCCTCCCAGCGCATCGTTGAGGGTGTTCAATTTGCCCTGCCCGCTAATCGACAGGACCTTGTTTTTTGCGCTCGCCAACAGACTGCGGCTCATGCTCAAACGCTGATGCGGCACAGTCGGCGCCAGCATCGGCCAGCAGCGACGGGGGTTATCCAGCGTCAACGCTTCGGCCAGGTTCGGGCTGTTCGGGAACAACGAAGCGGTATGCCCGTCATCGCCCATGCCCAGTATCAGCACGTCAATCGGCGGCAGCTCGGCCAAGGCTCGATCGGCCTGTTCTGCGGCGTCTTCAAGATTGGCAGCAACGCTGTACAAGCCCACAAAGCGCGCTTTGGCAGCCGGGCCCTGAAGCAAATGTTTTTTCAGCAAACCGGCATTGCTGTCGGCGTGCTCTACCGGCACCCAGCGCTCGTCAGCCAGGCTGACGACCACTTTCGACCAGTCGAGCGGTTGTTTGATCAAGCTCTGGAAAAACGCCACCGGGCTACGACCGCCGGAAACCACCAGCGTTGCAGTACCTTGCGCCTGAATGGCGTCATTCAGTTGCCCGGCCACCTTAATGGCCAGCCCTTCGGCCAGTACCGCCGGGTTTTTGAAGGTGTGCGCAGTGACACCTTCGGGCAGTTTCAAATCAGATATCGCCATACCAAGACCTCCCGTCTCGTGTAATCAGTGCAATGGAGCTCATCGGCCCCCAGGAGCCCGCCGCGTAGGGCTTGGGCACATCACCGGACTTTTTCCAGCCAGCGATCAACTGGTCGCACCACTTCCACGCCGCTTCGATTTCATCTTTGCGTACGAACAGGTTCTGGTTGCCGCGCATCACTTCGAGCAACAAACGCTCGTAGGCGTCCGGTACCCGCGCGCTGTGATATGTGTCGGAAAAATTCAATTGCAACGGGCCGCTGCGCAGGTGCATGCCTTTGTCCAGGCCTTGGTCCTTGGTCATCACCCGCAGGGAAATGCCTTCGTCCGGCTGCAAGCGAATGATCAGCTTGTTACCGATTTGCAGGCGCTGCTCAGGAGCGAAGATGTAGTGCGACGGCTCCTTGAAGTGGATCACGATCTGCGACAGCTTTTGCGGCATGCGCTTGCCGGTACGCAGGTAAAACGGCACACCGGCCCAACGCCAGTTGCGAATGTCTGCTCGCAGGGCGACGAAAGTTTCGGTGTCGCTCTGGGTGTTGGAGTTCTCTTCTTCCAGGTAGCCCGGCACCGACTGGCCTTCGCTGTAGCCGGCGATGTACTGACCGCGTACCACCTGGGTGGTCAGGCCTTCGGCGCTGATCGGCGCCAGGGCCTTGAGCACTTTGACTTTCTCGTCACGGATGCTGTCTGCCGACAAGTCCGCAGGCGGGTCCATGGCGATCAGGCAGAGCAACTGCAACAAGTGGTTTTGAATCATGTCGCGCAGTTGGCCAGCCTTGTCGAAGTAACCCCAACGGCCCTCAATGCCGACCTTCTCGGCCACGGTGATTTCCACGTGGGAGATGTAGCGCTGGTTCCACTGAGTTTCGAACAGGCTGTTGGCAAAGCGCAGGGCAATCAGGTTTTGAACGGTTTCTTTGCCCAAGTAGTGGTCGATGCGGTACACGCGATTCTCGGGGAAGAACTGCGCCACGGCGTCGTTAACCTTGCGCGACGACTCAAGGTCCGAACCGATCGGCTTTTCCAGCACCACACGGGCGTTGTCAGCCAGACCGACTTTGGACAGGTTTTCGCAAATGGCGCCGTAGACCGCTGCCGGGGTGGCGAAGTAAGCGATGACTCGCTGTTCAGTCCCCGCCAGTTCGGCCAGCGGCACGTAATCTTCGGTCTTGAGAAAATCCACATGCAGGTAGCTCAAGCGCGCCAAAAAGCGCGTGAGCACGTCATCTTCGATTTCCTTGGCACCGACATACTGACGCAACTGACTGTCGATATGCGCCAGGTGGCTCAGTGCATCGCCGGGCTCACGGGCCAGCGCCAGAATGCGCGTGTCGGCATGCAGCAAGCCGGCACGGTCCAGTTGATATAAGGCAGGGAACAGTTTGCGCAAGGCCAGATCGCCCAGGGCGCCGAACAAGGCAAAGGTGCACGGTTCAACCGTAATCGAAGGCATGATGTTTGTTCTTTTATCAAGTTAAGCTACAAATACCTTTTTTCAAGGCATCACTCAAGGAAAAATGTAGTAATAAACACAACATTTTCTCTAAATACAGATTCCCGCTAGTGGTCATCTCGGGCCACCAGTAGGATAGGCCACCTCACGAACCGCTTTAGCACGGTTGATTGCATCGCCGACCCAAGGAACACAAATGGACCGCGTGCGAAATTTACTCGAACAGATCAAAGGCCGCCTCGAAGAGCTGAACAAGGCTGAGCGCAAGGTAGCTGAAATTATTCTCCAGAACCCGCAACAAGCGACCCGGTTCAGCATTGCTGCCCTGGCGCAGGCGGCGTCGGTCAGTGAGCCGACGGTCAATCGCTTTTGCCGCTCGTTTGGGGTCAGCGGTTATCCGGAATTAAAACTGCAATTGGCACAAAGCCTGGCCAGTGGCGCAGCTTACGTGAGTCGGGCGGTTGAGGCCGATGACAATCCGGCGGCGTACACGCAAAAGATTTTCGGCAGTGCGATTGCCTCGCTGGACAGTGCCTGCCAAGCCCTGGACCCGAACCTCATCAGCCGCGCCGTTGATTTGTTGATTCAGGCGCGCCAGATCCACTTTTTCGGGCTGGGTGCTTCGGCCCCGGTGGCGCTGGATGCACAGCATAAGTTCTTCCGTTTCAACCTCGCAGTCACGGCCCATGCTGACGTGCTGATGCAACGCATGATCGCGTCGGTGGCCCACACCGGCGAATTGTTCGTGATCATTTCGTACACCGGGCGTACCCGCGAGCTGGTTGAAGTCGCACGCATTGCCCGCGCCAACGGGGCTTCGGTGCTGGGCCTTACGGCAGAGAACTCACCGCTGGCCAAAGCCAGTACCTTGAGCCTGAACATCCCGCTGCCCGAAGACACGGACATTTACATGCCCATGACCTCGCGCATTATCCAGCTCACGGTGCTGGACGTGCTGGCCACCGGCATGACCCTGCGCCGGGGCGTGGATTTCCAGCCGCATTTGCGCAAGATCAAAGAAAGCCTGAATGCCAGCCGTTATCCGGTGGGGGATGAGTTCAACTGATCACCCTCTTGTAGGAGCGAGCTTGCCTCGCGATCTTTTAAAAGATCAAAAGATCGCGAGGCAAGCTCGCTCCTACAGTTTTTTATGGGGTCAGGCGTTACACAGCCCTGCCCGCGCCTGCAGGCTCAGGTGCGCTTGTTCGCCGGGGGCCAGGCTTTGGGTCTGGGCGCCAGTGCTGGCGGATTCGACACAGACAAACCCCATCACTTCATTCCAGCTCACGCCCAGCAACGGACGCTTGCCCGGGTGCCAGACCACGGTGTTGGCATGATCGCCGGTGTCGATGCTTAAAGCGCGCTGCCAAGCATGGTCGTTTAGCTGCATTTCACCTTCGTGCTGGAACACCCGCTGGCATCCACCCACCACCCGCAGTTCGCCTTTTTGCTGGCAAGCCTCGCGATTGAGCTGGTCGTAACCGCGCACACCATCAAGGCCGGACAGCGCTACCTCGGCCACGTCTCCAATCCGCCAATAAGCCCGCAACGCCTGGCTGACCTGGCAGGGTTCGTCGTCCTGGTGCTCGGTGCTCAGGCGCAGTTCCATGCTTTCACCCAATCGGGCGTGCAGATCAACCTGCCAGTCGCACAACTGCAAACGCCAGTGCAGCGAAACACCTTCTTCGTCGGTGCTGCTGTCCAGCAGTTTCCAGTCGATCAGCCGCGCCCAGCCATGGGACGGCCAGGCATTTTCGCTGGGATGGCGACCGTACCACGGCCAAAAGATCGGCACGCCACCACGGATCGCCCCCACTTGAGGCCATTTAGCCGCGCACCACAACCAGGGCTTTTGCCCGGTCGGCTTGAAGTGCAGCAACTGCGCACCTTGACGACTGAATACGGCCTGACAATGCGGGTGGTCGATGACCAGCACGTCGCGTTGCTGAAAACGCTCCCACTGGAAAATCGGCTGCTCACGCTTTGATTTGAAAAAACGGTGAAGCGGATGCTCATGCATGTCCCACAGTCCTGAAAATCATGTCGTCCAACCCTTTGGAAACGGCCTCGTCTGCATCAAAGCGCCCTCCCCAAAAAAAACCGGATAGCACAGGCTATCCGGAAAATACGCATAACGAAAAGGAGCTTATCGCAACAACCGTTAGAAGACCGACTGAATTTTCAAACCGGCCACCAATGCGTTATCCACTTTGTCCACGCCACCGGGGTGGGTGATGTACTGCAAGTTGGGACGCACGGTCAGCCAATTGGTCACGTGGATACCGTAGTTGAGCTCGTAGTTGTACTCGGTGTCGCGCAGCGGCGAGTACGACAGGCTGTCGTAGTTGGTGACATCATTGGCGACGTTGGCCAGCTCAGCGTTTTTCTTCACTTGGTCGTTGACGTGGATGCGGGCAAAGCCAATGCCGATGTCATCTTTTGGACGCGCATCGAACGGGCCTTTGTACACGAACATCAACGACTGGTAGTTGTCGACGATGTTGGTGGCCTTGTCATGGAAGGTTGCGTTGGCGGCAACGTTCAGGCCGCGCGATGCATCACCGTTGTGGCTGGTGAGTTGTTGCTGCACAACCAGCCAGTAACCGTGCTTGCTGTCATGCATGCGATACGGTTGACCGGTGGTAGCTGCATCCTGGCCGTTGATGTCTTCACGCAGGTCAGGCGCAGGGGCCGAGCTTTTGTAGTAACCGATGCGGTATTCGCCCGGCAGGTTGTTGACCTTGGGCGACCAGACCAGCTCGACCGGCAAGACCGTACCTTTGGTGCCGCTGCCGTTGAGTTTGAAGCCGTTGCCGTGCTCCAGTTGCGACGGGTTCTGGTTGTAGGCACCGATCTGCGCGTAGAACTCAGGCGTGATGTTGTATTTCACGCGCAGAGCCGCCTGGCTGACCGGCCAGTTGTACCAGATGTTGGTTGCCCAGTTACCCACCTGAGACCCGCAGAACGCCAGGTTCTGGAACTCGCACGGGAAGGTGTTGAAGTCTTCGCCTTCACCAAAGTAACCGGCTTTGACGTCGAGCTTGCCGTCGAGGAACTGATGCTGGATGTACAACTGGGTCAGTCGCACCATGTGCCCACGGCCGTAGACTTCTTGCGACGAACTCAAGGTGCCGGCACGCGGATCGCCGATACGGTCGTTGGAGATGTTCTCACCGTTACGGTTGGTGAGCTGGATCTTGGCCTGGGTGTTATCCCAGCCCCAGAGCTTTTGCAGGTCCAGCGCCACGCCCAGGCCAAACTGGTCGCTGTAACGCGCAGTTTTATTGTTGTTGTAGCCGCCATGCAGGTTGGCGCCTACTTCACCGACATAATCAGCCTTGATGTCGATGCCCTGTTCGATGAGCTTGGTCCGCTCGCCCCCCCAATCCCCGGTCATCCATTTTGAATCGGCACTGAACGCTTCGTCTGCCATCGCATTGGCAGACATAACCAGCACGGCGGCCGCTGACAGCTGGCAGAACAACCGGGTATTGCCGTGTTGCTTTTTCATCCCAAAATCCTCGTCTTTTGTTATTAACTGTTTTTATCTAACGCGGTTTACAACATCTTCAGCCAGAAACAACACGCGTCCTTGTGTGCAGCTTTAGCGTCCTTTGAATTGGGCGACGTTATCGCCCCTGCTGTCCTGGGCGGATAACGCAGCGCCAACCCCTAAACGCTCACCTGTCTGGGCATCAAACAGCAGTACCTTGGCCGGATCGAACTGCAAGTTCAGGCTCTCGCCCACTTGCGGCGCAACATCAGGTGCCAGGCGGCAGCACACCTTGACGTCATTGAGCTGGACAAACACCAGCGTGTCCGGCCCGGTGGGCTCGGTCACTTTGACTTCGGCGCGAAGCGTTGGCAGGCCATTGGCCTCGTGCGGTGCCAGCATGATCTGCTCGGGACGAATCCCCACGATGACATCCCGCTCTTCAAGCCCTGCGTCCTGCACCCCCAGCGGCAACTCACAACGTGCCTGCCCGCTGTCTAGCACGGCCATCAAGCGGCCGTCTTGACGCTTCAAGCGTAGACCAATGAAATTCATTGGCGGCGAACCGATGAAACTGGCGACGAACAGGTTGGCCGGATCGTTGTAGATCTGCTTGGGGGTGCCGAACTGCTGAATGATGCCGTCCTTCATGACCGCGACCTTGTCGCCCAGGGTCATGGCTTCGATCTGGTCGTGGGTCACGTAGACGGTGGTGGTCTTCAGACGCTGGTGCATCAGTTTCATTTCAGTACGCATCTCGACCCGCAGCTTGGCGTCGAGGTTGGACAGCGGCTCGTCGAACAGGTAGATCTTGGGCCGACGCGCCAGCGCACGCCCCATCGCCACCCGCTGCTGCTGACCACCGGACAACTGGCCGGGCTTGCGATTGAGCAAGTGCTCGATCTGCAACAGCTTGGCGACCCGCGCGACTTCTTCGTCAATGGCCGACTGGGCCATCTTGCGGATCTTGAGGCCGAACTCGATGTTCTCGCGCACGCTCATGGTCGGGTACAGCGCGTAAGACTGGAACACCATGGCGATGTCACGATCCTTGGGGCTCATGCCGCTGACGTCCTGATCATCAATCATGATCGCGCCGCCAGTGATGTTCTCAAGGCCCGCGATGCAGTTCATCAGCGTCGACTTGCCGCAGCCCGAAGGCCCGACCAGGATCAAAAACTCGCCGTCCTTGATCGACAGTTCAATGTTCTTGAGGGTGTCTGGCAGGCCAGCACCATAGGTCTTGTTTACGTTACGAAGCTCGAGCGTTGCCATGATTACCCCTTGACCGCGCCGGCCGTCAGCCCGCGCACGAAATACTTGCCTGCGACCACATAGACCAGCAGGGTCGGCAGCCCGGCGATCATCGCCGCCGCCATGTCCACGTTGTATTCCTTGACCCCGGTGCTGGTGTTGACCAGGTTGTTCAGCGCCACAGTAATGGGCTGGGAATCACCGCTGGAAAACACCACACCGAACAGGAAGTCGTTCCAGATCTGGGTGAACTGCCAAATCAGGCAGACCATGATGATCGGGGTCGACATCGGCAGAATGATCCGCCGAAAGATCGTGAAGAAACCCGCGCCATCCAGACGTGCAGCCTTCACCAGTGCGTCGGGAATGCTGACGTAGTAGTTACGGAAAAACAGGGTGGTGAACGCCAGCCCGTACACGATGTGCACGATCACCAAGCCCGTGGTGGTGCTGGCCAGGCCCATCTTGCCGAGGGTGAACGAGGCTGGCAGCAGCACGGTTTGAAACGGCAAGAAGCAGCCAAACAGCAGCAAGCCGAAAAACAACTGCGAACCGCGAAAGCGCCACATCGACAGCACGTAGCCGTTCAACGCGCCGATGGCGGTCGAAGCCAGTACCGCCGGAACGGTGATCTTGATCGAGTTCCAGAAGTAACCGTCAACGGTGGCCCAGGCCTTGACCCAGCCAATGCCGGTGACCACGCTCGGCCAGCTCAGCAAGTTGCCGGTGCTGATGTCTTCCGGGGTTTTGAAACTGGTCAGCAGCATCACCACCAAAGGCACCAGGTACAGCAATACCGCGACAATCAGCACCGCGTAGATCGCGATGCGGCTCAGGCTTATTGAGCGTTTGCCGGTCAGACTAGTCATTTCGCTTGGCCCTCAGCTCGGAATACAGGTAAGGCACGATGATCGCGAGAATCGCCCCGAGCATCAGAATCGCACTGGCCGAGCCCATGCCCATCTGGCCGCGACTGAAGGTGAAGGAGTACATGAACATGGCCGGTAAATCTGACGAGTAGCCCGGGCCACCGGCAGTCATCGCCGCCACCAGGTCAAAGCTCTTGATCGCGATATGCGCCAGGATCATCACCGCACTGAAGAACACCGGACGCAGGCTGGGCAGCACCACTTTCCAGTAAATGCGCGGCAAGCTTGCGCCATCGATCTGGGCGGCACGGATGATCGATTGATCCACCCCGCGCAGGCCCGCAAGAAACATGGCCATGATAAAACCCGAGGCTTGCCAGACGGCGGCGATGACCAGGCAATACACCACGCGGTCAGGGTCAATCAGCCAGTCGAGGCGAAAGCCTTCCCAGCCCCAGTCACGCAGCAGCTTGTCCAGGCCCATGCCGGGGTTCAGCAGCCATTTCCAGGCGGTACCGGTGACGATCATCGACAGCGCCATCGGGTACAGATAAATCGTGCGGATAAACCCTTCGCGGCGAATGCGCTGGTCGAGAAACACCGCCAGGGTCACGCCGATCACCAGGGTGATGCCGATAAACATGCCGCCAAACACCACCAGGTTCTTGCTGGCGACCCACCAGCGGTCGTTGTCGTACAAACGCTGGTATTGCGCCAAGCCAGCCCACTTGTAGGTCGGCAGAAAGGTCGAGGTGGTGAACGACAGAACGAACGTCCACAGGATGTAGCCATAGAAGCCCACCAACACGATGATCATGCTCGGCGCCAGCACCAGTTTGGGTAGCCAGCGTTGCAACACATCGAAGGGCGAGACTTTCCTGAACGCAGCAACAGAACTCATGGAGGAAATCCGTGCGAGGAAAAAGTAGAGACTGCTCCGGGCAGGAGCGAGCTTGTCTGGCGATCTTTTAGAACCTCAAAAGATCGCGAGGCGAGCTCGCTCCTACAGGAGTGGGGTTACTTGGCGGACTTGATCGCTGCGCCAAGTTTTTTGGCGGTGTCGGCCGGATCGGCTTTAGGGTCGTTGATGTAATTGGTGATTACGTCAAAGAACGCCCCCTGCACGGCCAGCGTGGTCGCCATGTTGTGCGCCATGCTTGGCTGCAGGCCGCCGGACTTGGCGTCTGCCAGGAAGTCCTTGGCCGAGGTCTGGGCACAGGCGTCAAAGCCGAGCTTTTCCATGTTGTTCAACATGTCGTTGCGAACCGGAATTGAGCCCTTGTTGATGCTGAAGACTTTCTGGAAGTCTTCACCCAGCGCCACCTTGGCAATGTCTTGTTGACCGGCCTTGGTGCCCTCGTCTTTCACCTTGAACACCGCCAGAGAGTCGATGTTGTAGGTGAAGGCTTTGTCAGTGCCCGGGAAGGCTACGCACTCATAGTCCTTGCCGGCGATTTTCTTGGCCGCGGTCCATTCACTCTTGGCCCAGTCACCCATGATCTGCATGCCGGCCTTGCCGTTGATGACTTTGGCCGCTTCCAGGTTCCAGTCCTGGCCTTTGCCATCGGCGTCCATGTAGGTCGCGACTTTCTTCAGCTCGGTCAGCGCCTTGACCATTTGCGGGCCGGTCAGGGCATCGTTGTCGAGGTCAACCAGGGCTTTTTTGTAGCCATCGACGCCCATGACCGAGAGCACCACCGCTTCAAACACGGTGCTGTCCTGCCAAGGCTGGCCGCCGTGGGCAAGCGCAATAAAGCCCGCGGCCTTGAGCTTGTCACCGGCTGCGTAGAATTCTTCGAGGGTGGTCGGTGGTTTTTCGATACCGGCTTTTTTGAAGACTTCAGGGTTGATCCACAGCCAGTTCACGCGGTGGATATTCACCGGCACGGCCACGTAATCACCGTCGTACTTCACGGTGTCGGAGACTTTCTTGTCGAGCAAGCTGTCCCACTTTTCGTCTTTGGCGACCGTCTTCAACACGTCAGTGTCGAGCAGCCCGGTAGACGCCCACTCTTGAATGTCCGGCCCTTTGATCTGTGCCATACCCGGCGGGTTACCCGCCACAGCACGGCTTTTCAGTACGGTCATCGCGGTGGCACCGCCCCCCCCGGCGACAGCGCCGTCCTTCCAGGTGAAACCGTCTTTTTCAACTTGAGCCTTCAGCACATCGACAGCAGCTTTTTCGCCACCTGACGTCCACCAGTGCACCACTTCAACCGAACCTTTGGAGTCGGCGGCATAGCTGCTCAGAGGGAATAGTGTGGCGAGAGAGATAACGACGGCGAGGCGATTGAATGAATTCATGAGATGCCCTTTCTTGTTGTTATAGCTGTGCAAGTCTTTTGCTTGCGCTACCAATGAGTGTATCCACGCGCCACCCGCCTCAAGTAACGAAGAGACGTCTGTTTGTCACCGTCCGGTGACATTCCAGAACGCGGCCACGGGGCTGTTTGAGATCTTTCAGTATGAGCAACGTCAGCCATCTTGTAGGCCAGAACCGTTGAAATCCCCACGAGATACAGTTTTTTCCGCATTGCCTGTAGGACGCATCCCGAAGTCGTTTTCCCACGTTGTACCCGCAAATAACATCAGCGAGTCTGCTACTCATCGTCGTAGAAAAAGAACGGATGCCGACCCCCTCAGGAGATTTTAGCCATGACAGAACGTAACTTAACGTCCCGGAATCATTGCTTCATTTACCCCATCAAAGATCAGGAAGGTCGCCCCTACGCCTGGAAAATCGATATTCAACGCGCGGGCAAAGTGCATGTGCATCACTTTGCTTTCGACCAATATGGCGGCGAGATTCCCGCCCTGGAGGCCGCCGAAAACTTGCGCAACCAACTGGTCCTGAAAATGCCGCAGTCTTTTACTTATGAAGACCGCCAGCGCCTGATGCCGCATAACACCAGCGGCCACCCCGGCGTGTACCGCGTGCAGTCCAATCAGATTGATTACTGGCGTGCCACCACGCGCATTCACGGCTACAACCTGAGCAAGAGTTTTCGCATTGACAAGTATGGCGATGACCAGGCCAAACAGCTGGCGCTTGAGGAGCGTGAACGGCAGCTAACCCTGTGCAGCGACCCCTACGATGTCGCCATGGAGAAGCTCCAGCATCACTTCAGCCAGACCAGCCGGCGCGTGCGCGAAAACCGTATCAAGGCGGCGATGCACAAGCCCCGCGAGCCAAAGCCCACCGCCCAGGAGGTCTCTGGCACGCAGATGGAACGCATACTGCCGATCAGCGCCGAGCAGGCCAGCCTGTCTATCAGTCGGCATTTCGCGGCAAGTACAAAGTGACACGCAAGCCGCCCACACGCAGGTTTTGCAAGCTCACTTCACCGCCATGGCTGTGGGCGATGCTGCGCGCTATTCCCAGCCCCAAGCCATAGCCTTGTTGCTGCCCAGCCAGGCGAAAGTGCGGCTCAAACACCTGCTCAAGACGCTGTTCGGGCACGCCCGGCCCCTCGTCGTCGACGGTCAGCACAAACGCTTGCTCGTTGTCGTCTATGCGCAAGTGCGCGTTGGTGCCGTACTTGAGTGCGTTATCAATCAGGTTGCCCATGCAGCGGCGCAGGGCCAGGGGTTTGCCGTGATAAGGACTGGTCGCTCGCCCCTGCAGCGTTACCCGGCCATTCCCCTGCGGCAGCACATAGGGTTCTATCAGACAGTCGAGCAAAGTATTGACGTCGACCGGCTCGATATTCTCGTGAATGTCGGTGTCTTTCACGCATTGCAGCGCACCTTTGACCAGCATTTCCAGCTCGTCCAGATCGCGACCAAACTTGTATTGCAGTTGCTCGTCATCCAGCAGTTCCACGCGCAAACGCAGCCGGGTGATGGGCGTGCGCAGGTCATGGGAGATGGCGCTGAATAACTGACCACGCTCGGTCAGGTATCGGCTGATGCGCGCGCGCATGGTGTTAAAGGCCCGCCCCACTTCAACCACTTCGCTGCCGCCGCCCACTTCGACAGGCTGGACCTCGTCTTCGCCCAGTGACATGTCACGGGCCGCCCTCGCCAAACGCTTGAGCGGGCGGCTTTGCCAATGCACCAGCACGCCGATAAACAACAGCAAAAAGATACTGCTCAGCACGATAAACCACAGTTGCAGCGCAGGCAGCCCTTCTTCTTCAAGGCTGGTGTAGGGCTGGGGCAGCAAGGACGCGATGTACAGCCACTCGCCCTGAGCCATCTGGATTTGCGTCACTAGCACCGGCGGGTCAACCGGCTCCAGAGTCAGGGCAAAGTGCGCCCACGAACGCGGCAGCTCATCGAGCTTCAGGCCCGCGTTGAAAATACGTAAGTCCTGGGGGCTGACAAACTTCACCGACAGATCGACATCAGGCCCCAGCGACTGGCGTAGCACTTGGTCCACGGCGTCCAGCACTGCTTGTTTACGCTGGGTTGGCGGTAACACCTGCATGTCCAGCGGCCGGTCATTGAGGCTGACGACAAACCGCGTGCCGCCCATGCTGCGCATTTGATCCAGCACCAGCGGGCGATAGGCCAGCGGCAGGGAGCGCAAGTACGTCACCGTGGCGTTCATGGAGTGCGCCATGCTGCGGGCACTGTTGACCAGGCCTTCAAGCTGGGTGGTGCGCAATTGTGAGAGCCAGATGGCACTCGACAACGTCTGCGCCAGCAAGATGGCCAGCAGCGTCAGCAGTAACATGCGACCCAGCAACGAACGGGGAAGATGCAGGCGGGATAAAAACTTAATGGCCATTTCCGACGGTGACCTCAGCTGCCAACTGGTAACCGCTGCCACGGATCGTGCGGATAAGCCGTGGCGGCTTCTCGGTGTCACGCAGGCGCTGGCGCAAACGGCTGACCGCCATGTCGACAATGCGATCCAGCGGCATCAGATCGCGGCCACGGGTGGCGTTGCCAATCATGTCGCGATCCAGGATCTGCTGCGGGTTGTCCAGAAACAGCTTGAGCAAGGCGAAATCCGCCCCGGACAAAATCACCTCTTCGCCATCGGTATGGAACAGCCGATGGGTCACGGTGTTGAGCCGCCACTCGTCAAACGCCATAACTTCATGACCGGCGCTCGCACTGGAAAACTGCGCACGGCGCAACAAGGCCTTGATGCGCGCCTGGAGTTCACGGGGGCTGAAAGGCTTGCCCAGATAGTCATCAGCGCCCAGTTCCAGGCCGATGACCCGGTCGGCTTCATCGGAACTGGCGGTGAGCATGATGATCGGAATTTGCGCAAAACGCGGGTGCTGGCGCACCCAGCGGCACAGGCTGAAACCGTCTTCGTCGGGCAGCATCACGTCCAGGATCAATAAATCGCTGGCCTGCTCATCAAGCGCCCGCCTGAAGCCCGCACCGTCCGCCACGGTGCGCACCTGAAAGCCGGCACGGGTGAGGTAGATATCAAGGAGCTCGCGAATTTCCTGGTCATCATCGACCAGCAAAATGGATTTGCCGGATGTGCTCACAGGCGCTGATCCTTATTGTTGTTATGGACGAAAGATCACTCGGTAGGAGCGAGCTTGCCTCGCGATCTTTTCAACGGTCAAAAGATCGCGAGACAAGCTCGCTCCTACAGTCAACCGAACGCTTGTTGCAGTGCCACGCCGGCGCCGATCAAGCCCGAGTACGGTGCGGTCACCAGCCAGACCGGGATACCTTTGAGATAGTCGCTCATGCAGCCTTTGTCGGCAAAGCTTCGGGCAAAGCCGCTGGCCACAAAAATATCGGCAAAGCGCGGGATCACGCCGCCAACAATGTACACCCCGCCACGCCCGCCGACTGTCAGCACGTTGTTGCCGGCCACACGGCCCAGCCAGCAACTGAAGTGCTCCAGCACCTGCAACGCCACCGGATCACCCGCCAACGCTGCCGCAGTGATCGCCCGGTCGCTGTCCAGCACCGGCTCATGCCCGTCGACCGCACAGATCGCCCGATACACACGCGGCAAACCGCTGCCGCTCAAGATACTTTCGGCGCTGACGTGGCCGATTTCGTTGTAGATGTGCTGCCACAACTGCACTTCACGCGGGTTGCTCATGGGCAGGTCGACGTGGCCGCCCTCCCCCGGCAAGGCCATCCATTGCTCGTCGCCCAGGTTGAGCAACGTGCCTACGCCCAACCCCGTGCCTGGCCCGATGACCACCGCCGGGCGCGCCGGATCGGCAATGCCGGGGCACACCTGGCGCACGTCTTCGGGTTGCAAGCGCGTCATGCCCAGGGCCATGGCGCTGAAGTCATTGATCAGTAGCAGGTGATCGACCTGCAAGGTTTCGCAAAACGCCGACCGGCTCAAGCGCCAATGGTTGTTGGTAAAGCGAAACTCGTCGCCACTCACCGGCCCGGCCACCGACAGGCACACCGAACCCACCGCACCGGGCGCCAGGTTCAACTCATTAAGGTAAACCGTGATTGCGTCTTCCGGGCAGGCGTAATCGGCCGTGGCCAACACGCTGACTGAACGCAACTGTTCGTCTTCCCAGAGGGCAAAACGGGCGTTGGTGCCACCAATATCACCGACGAGGGCGAGTTTCATTTCAGGGATTCCAGAGACGAGGTAAAGGTACTCGCGCCCTGCTCGGCCGAACTGAAGGCCTGACGCATAAACGCAAACAACTCGCGCCCGGTACCGACGGCATTGCTCAAGGTGCCGACAGCCGGGGTGCGTGCGGCGAATTCTGCCTCATCCACCAACAGTTGCAACGTGCCTTTTACGCCATCGACGCGAATCAGGTCACCGTCCTGGACCCGCGCCAGCGCGCCGCCCACTTCCGCCTCGGGGCTGACGTGAATCGCCGCCGGGATTTTGCCCGATGCCCCGGACATGCGTCCGTCAGTAATCAGCGCCACTTTGAAGCCGCGATCCTGCAGCACGCCCAAGAACGGCGTCATCTTGTGCAGCTCTGGCATGCCATTGGAGCGCGGGCCTTGAAAACGCATCACGGCAACAAAGTCGCGTTCCAGTTCACCGGCCTTGAAGGCATCGGCCAGTTGCTGCTGGTCCTGGAATACCCGCGCCGAAGCTTCGACAATCTGATGTTCGGGCGCAACCGCCGAGACCTTCATGACCCCGCGCCCCAAATTGCCTTCCATCACCCGCAGGCCGCCCTCGGCCGAGAACGCACGGGCAACCGGGCGCAAAATAGTCTCGTCGAGGCTTTCGATCGGGCCATCACGCCAGACCAGCTGGCCATCCACGAGGAACGGCTCGCGGGTGTAGCGGCTCAAGCCGTAACCGGCCACGGTGTTGACGTTTTCGTGCAACAACCCGGCTTCGAGCAGCTCACGAATCAGGAACGCCATGCCGCCCGCGGCCTGGAAGTGGTTGATGTCGGCTTTGCCGTTTGGATACACATGGGACAGGGTTGGCACCACCTCGGACAGGTCGGCCATGTCTTGCCAGGTCAACTGAATACCCGCTGCCATGGCAATCGCCGGCATGTGCAGGGTGTGGTTGGTGGAGCCGCCAGTCGCGTGCAGGGCAACGATGGAGTTGACCAGAGAACGCTCGTCCACGATCTCGCCCAGCGGTGTGAAGTTACCGTTTTGCTGGGTCAGACGGGTGACTTGATGCGCCGCTTCGCGAGTCAGGGCATCGCGCAATGGCGTGTAAGGATTGACGAAAGAAGCACCCGGCAAATGCAGGCCCATCACTTCCATCAGCAACTGGTTGGTGTTGGCGGTGCCGTAAAAGGTGCAGGTGCCGGGGCTGTGATAGGACTTCATCTCGGATTCCAGCAGCTCTTCACGGCTGGCTTTGCCTTCAGCGTAGCGCTGACGTACGTCGGCTTTTTCTTTGTTGGAAATGCCCGACGGCATCGGCCCGCCCGGCACAAAGATGGTCGGCAGATGACCGAAGCGCAGCGCGCCCATCAGCAGGCCCGGCACGATTTTGTCGCAAATGCCCAGCATCAGCGCCGCGTCGAACATGTTGTGCGACAGCGCCACCGCGGTCGACAGCGCGATCACTTCGCGGCTCAACAGGCTCAGTTCCATGCCGGCCTCGCCTTGGGTCACGCCGTCGCACATTGCCGGGGTGCCGCCCGCGAACTGGCCCACAGAACCCATTTCACGCAGGGCTTGCTTGATTTGTTCCGGGAAGTGCTCGTATGGCTGATGCGCCGAGAGCATGTCGTTATATGACGAAACAATTGCCACGTTGGCGGCGTTCATCAGCTTGAGGGTGTTTTTGTCTTCTGTGCCACATCCGGCCACGCCATGGGCAAAGTTGGCACATTGCAGCTTGCCGCGTTGCGGTCCGTCACTGGCCGCATCACGAATAAGCGTCAGGTACGCCTCGCGGGTAGCTCGACTGCGGGCAATAAGACGCTCGGTGACTTCAAGAACGCGGGGATGCATGTGTTGAACTCCAGGCTAACGGATGTGGCGACCTGTGCGTGTCCTATGCTGACTGAGGCTCGCAGACGCGTGCTCAGTCGTTCGGACCCGTTGATTCAGGTCACTCGTTGTAGATAAAACAAAATATTGCCACTTAAATGGCTTGTTTTCTATTTTTATGAGAATAATCTTGTAATTCCAACAACAAATTGATGACAGGTGCTGTCCATGACATTACGAATCGCAATCAATGGTTTTGGCCGGATCGGCCGTAACGTCCTGCGAGCACTGTATACCCAAGGCTACCGACAGGACTTGCAGATCGTCGCCATTAACGACTTGGGCGACAGTTCAATCAACGCTCACCTGCTCAAGTACGACACCGTTCACGGCACGTTCGATGCCACTGTTGAGCATGATCAGGAAAGTCTGACGGTCAATGGTGACCGAATCGCGGTGAGCGCCATCCGTAATCCGGCTGAACTGCCTTGGGCCGACCTGAAGGTTGATGTGGTGTTTGAGTGCACCGGTTTCTTCACCGAGCGTAGTAAAGCAGAGGCTCACATTACGGCCGGTGCGCGTAAGGTGATTATCTCGGCTCCGGGTAAAAATGCCGATGCGACGGTGGTCTATGGCGTTAACCACGACATTCTGCGCCAATCGCATCAAATCATTTCCAACGCGTCGTGCACCACCAACTGCCTGGCGCCTGTGGCGCAAATCCTCAACCGCGAATTCGGCATTGCCAACGGCCTGATGACCACCATCCACGCCTACACCAATGACCAGAACCTCACCGACGTTTATCACACCGACCCGTACCGCGCGCGTTCGGCCACGCAGAACATGATCCCGAGCAAAACCGGCGCCGCCGAAGCCGTGGGTCTGGTGTTGCCAGAGCTAGCCGGCAAGCTGACCGGCATGGCGGTACGCGTGCCGGTGATCAACGTGTCGCTGGTCGACCTGACGGTTGAACTGACACGCGAAGTCACGGCGGCAGAAGTTAACGCGGTGTTTAAAGAAGCCAGCCAACATTCCAAGGTGCTGGGTTACAACAGCCTGCCGCTGGTTTCCAGCGACTTCAACCACAACCCGCTGTCGTCGATTTTTGACGCCAACCACACCAAGGTCAGCGGCAAGCTGCTTAAAGTGCTGGCGTGGTACGACAACGAGTGGGGCTTCTCCAACCGTATGCTCGACAACTGCCTGGCGCTGCACAACGCGGAGTGACGCGATGATCGGTATCAGCTTCACCACGGCCACCTTGGCGGCGCGCAAGCGCATCGCCCTGGTGGCGCATGATCACTGCAAAGGGTTTTTGCTGGACTGGGCCGAACGCCACAAGGCCGCGCTCAGCCAGCATGACTTGTGCGCAACGGGCACCACCGGCCTGTTATTGAGCAAACGCCTGGGGTTGCCGATCGAAAGCATGATCAGCGGTCCGTTGGGCGGTGATCAACAAGTGGGGGCGCAGATCGCCGAGCAGAAAATCGACATGCTGGTGTTTTTCTGGGACCCGTTCGAGCCACAGCCCCACGACCCGGACATCAAGGCCCTGCTGCGCGTGGCGGCAGTGTGGAACATTCCGGTGGCGAGCAATGAATGCACCGCTGACTATTTGCTCAGCAGCCCCCTGATGAACCAGCCGCACGAACACCGCATTCCCGATTACGCCGCGTATTTGAAAGGCCGGGCATAACCTGGGATAGAACACATATCTTGTGGGAGCGGGCTTGCTCGCGAAGAGGATCGACTCGGTCAACCCTCAGACCGCGTCGCCCCAATCGCGAGCAAGCCCGCTCCCACAGACTGAACTGCCCAAGCAACAAACTCAAAACATCACTTGACCAAACACACAGATGATAAGCATTATCATTCGCTCAAAATCGGTCGGGTAGTGCTGTGAGTCAGTCCCAGTTCAATCAAGTCTTCCTTACTCAGCGGGTGACCTTGCTGCGCACGTTACAGCGGATGGTGAATAACCCCAGTACCGCCGAAGACTTGCTGCAAGAGACTTACCTGCGGGTTACCCGCGCCTTGAACGAGCGTTCGGTCGAGCACCTGGAACCGTTTGTCTACCAGACCGCGCGCAATCTGGCGCTCGATCACCTGCGCTCGCGGCGCATTCAGGCACGTACGGTGGTTGAAGATGTCCCGATCGAAGTGCTTGAGGGCATTGCCTCTACCCACAGCACCCCGGAAGAAGCCCACCAAGCAGCGCAATTACTGGAGCGTTTGAGTGTGAGCCTGAGCCAGTTGAGCGCACGTCAGCAGCGGATTTTTATCCTCAGCCGGCTGCATGGCTGCAGTTATCAAGAGATCGCCGAAGAACTTGACGTGTCATTGAGTACCGTTCAAAAGGAACTCAAATTGATCATGGCAATCTGCATCGGGGTAGCCGACAGGCTGAATCGGCCTTAACCTTGCCCTTCAATGCCACGCGAACGCCCTGAAACTGCCAAGGAACCTCTGTGACGGACACTCACAAATCTGCTGCGCCCGACCCGGCGCACGAGGTGCTGCAAGACAGCGCCATGGATCAGGCACTGGATTGGCTGATCACCCTTGAGTGTGCGAGCGACGAACAGAAAATCGTGTTTGAGCAGTGGCTGAATGCCGACCCGGCGCACGCCAGGGCGTTTGCCAAGGCCAACGCCATCTGGAACGGGCAACCCGTGCTAGACGCTGCACAAACCCTGCAAACCCGACGCAAACCCAGCGTACTGCGGCGTATCAGCCGGCATTGGAAGCACGTGGCTGCGGCGGCGGTGCTGGTTCTGACAGTCGGTAGCTATACCAACGTGCCGTTACGCCTTCAGGCAGACCACCTGACCGTGGTGGGTGAGCGCCAGCGCCTGCAACTCGAAGACGGCTCCAAAGTGCTGCTCAATACCAACTCGGCATTTTCCAGCAAAGTGGTGAATACCCAGGCCCGCGCCCGGCTGTTGCAGGGCGAAGCCTTTTTTGAAGTCCCGGCCAATCTTGAACTGCCCATGGTGCTGGATGCCGGCCCGGTGCGCGTCAGCGTGCGTGACACCGCGTTTGCAGTGAGCTACTTCAATGGCGAAGCGCAAGTGCGGGTGCAGCGCGGTGATGTGGACTTGCGGGTGAACAGTGTCGGCACACAAATGCGCCTGTCGGCGGGCAACAGCGTCAGCATTGGCCCGAACGGCTTCGGCCGCCCCACCACCCTCAACCCCCAAACCGACCTTGCCTGGGTGCAAGGCCGATTGGTGTTTGAAAACTGCCCGATGAGCAAAGTGCTCGATGAAGTGCGCCGCTACTACCCCGGCTGGATCGTCAACAACAACGAAAAACTCGCCAACGTGGCCGTCACCGGCAACTACCGGCTCGATCAGCCACTGGATATCGTGCGCTCGCTGGCCCACATCACCTCCAGCCGCCTCTCGGAATACCCGGCGCTGGTCATCCTCAATTAAAAAAATTAGATTAATCGACTCTTTTTTTACTCGATAGCCCAAGGTCATTCGTCTCGTTGTGATCAATGCAACTGATTCGCATTTTGAGTCAGCTTCGCAACTACAAGACTTGTCACTTCTGGAGCGCTATCAATGCCCACACGTTTCAACAGCCGGTCCACTTCCAACGCTCGCACTGGCGGCTTGCACCAGTGCACATTGTCGTTGTTGACCGTTGCCATGCTGATGGCTGGCGTACAGGCCGCACCGGCCCTGGCCGCAACCGATCCGCAGCCAGCCAGCCGCTCCGTGGGCAGTTATAAGTTTGCGATCGCTCAGCAGCCACTCGCCTCTGCGTTGAATGACTTCAGCAGCGTGACCGGATGGCAAGTCGGCCTGCCAGCAGAACTGGCACAGGATGTGGCATCGCCCGGCGTACGTGGCTCCCTGACCCCAGAAAAAGCCCTGGAGCGCCTGCTCACCGGCACCAACCTGACGTACCGCAAGCTGAGCACTAACAACATCGTGCTGGAAAAACGCAGCGCGACCTCCGGCACCCTGGCCTTGCAGCAAGTGACCATCAGTGCCACGCGTAACGCACAAGACGTCAGCGCCGTACCCAGCACCGTCACCGTTCATGACCGCCTGGACCTGGACCGCGAAAACGTTAACACCATCAAAGACCTGGTTCGTTATGAGCCGGGTGTTTCGGTAGGCGGCGCCGGTCAGCGCGGCGGCATCACCGGCTACAACATTCGCGGCATCGACGGCGACCGGATCCTCACCCAGATCGATGGCGTTGAGATCCCGGACTCGTTCTTCAACGGCCCTTACGCCCAGACCCAACGTAACTACGTTGACCCTGAAATCATCAAAAGCGTAGAAATCCTCCGCGGCCCGGCGTCCGTGCTGTACGGCAGCAACGCCATTGGCGGTGCCGTCAGCTACTTCACCCTGGACCCGGACGACATCATCAAGCCGGGCCAGGACGTTGGCGCCCGCCTCAAAACCGGTTACAGCTCGGCTGATCGCAGCTGGCTCAAGTCGGGCACCGTGGCCGGTCGCTCGGGTGATTTCGACGGTTTGCTGCACTTTAGCCAGCGCGATGGCCATGACACCGAATCGTACGGCGACCGTGGCGGCAACGGCCTGGCCCGTACCGCGGCCAACCCTGAAGACGTGAGAACCACCAGCGTGCTGGCCAAGGCAGGCTGGAACTACAACGATGACGACCGTCTGGCCTTCACCTACGAGAAGTACAAAAACCACGACGACGTCAATGTGAAGAGCGCCGTCGGCGGGCCGTTCACCAATGGCCAGCCATTGGGCATGTACCGCTCGCGTACCGGCACCGACACGGTGAGCCGTGAACGCTTCGGCCTGGTCAACACCATGACGGTCGACAGCCTGGTTGCTGATCACATCAAGACCAGCTTGAACTACCAAATCGCCAAAACCGACGAGACCACGCTGGAAGATTATTTCCCGTTCACCCGCAATGTCATGCGCTCTCGCGACACCACGTATCAAGAGAAGCAATGGGTCCTCGACGCACAAGCAGACAAGGCCTTTAGCATCGGTGAAACCGATCATTTGCTGACCTACGGCGCCACCCTGAAAAACCAGAAAGTCACCAGCTCGCGCAGTGGCTCGGGTACGTGCCTGGCAGTAGGCCGCGGCTGTACGGCAATCGGCGCTGACAGCCCGTCAGATTATCTGGTCAAGTCCAGCGACTTCCCGGACCCGACCATCAACACCTACAGCCTGTTCGCCCAAGACCAGATCAGCTGGAACGACTGGACGTTCTCACCGAGCTTGCGTTACGACTACACGCGCCTGACGCCGCACATTACCCAAGAGTTTCTCAACACGATCCCGGCCGATGAACGCGCCAACGTCAGTGACGAGAAGAAAATCTGGCACCGCGTATCGCCAAAATTCGGCCTGACGTACGCCCTGACTGAGCAATACACCTGGTACGGCCAGTACGCGGAAGGTTTCCGTACGCCGACGGCCAAAGCGCTGTACGGCACCTTCGAAAACCTGGCGGCCGGTTACAAAGTAGCGGCCAACCCGAACCTGGAACCGGAAAAAAGCAAAAGCTTCGAAACTGGCCTGCGTGGCAAGTTTGATGCGGGTTCATTCGATGTAGCGGTGTTCTACAACAAATACCGCGACTTCATTAACGAAGACGCCATCACCCCCGGCTACAGCGAGACCACGTTCCAGAGCAACAACATCAAACACGCCACCATCAAGGGTGCCGAGGTTAAAGGTCAGTTGAACCTGGATGCGTTCGGTGCACCAAAAGGTCTGTACACCCGCGGTTCGGTGGCTTATGCCCACGGCAAAAACGACGACAACGGCGAGCCGATCAACAGCGTCAACCCGCTCAAAGCCGTTATGGGCTTGGGCTACGACCAGGAAACCTACGGCGCTCTGGTTAGCTGGACACTGGTCAAGCGCAAGGACCAGGTGGATAACACCAGCTTCTTTGCCCCGGACGGCACCAGCAAGCAATTCAAGTCGCCAGGTTATGGCGTAGTGGACCTCACCGGTTTCTACAAAGTCACCAAGGACGTCACCGTCAACGCCGGCCTGTACAACCTGACCGACAAGAAATACTGGAACTGGGATGACGTGCGCGGCTACGACAGCGTGGGTGAAGCCGGTGTGCTCAACCCCGCCAACATGGACCGCCTGACCGCTCCAGGTCGCAACTTCTCGGTCAATTTGGTGTGGGACATCTGATAGACACATCCACTGCGTAGTCTTTTCAGGCTACGCAGTGAGGAATTTTTACTGTGATGCGTCTTCTTGATCGTCTAGTTACAAAGCGCATCTCATTCTCAAGGATATTTGCATGACCACTCCTGATACCGCACAGCGTCCAGCCTTGCGTTCTCAACGCCTGAACCAGATCACCAACGAGCCGCATCAAAAGCTCGATGCGCTGGT
Source organism: Pseudomonas sp. FSL R10-1350 (assembly GCF_009600525.1). Taxonomy (NCBI): domain Bacteria; kingdom Pseudomonadati; phylum Pseudomonadota; class Gammaproteobacteria; order Pseudomonadales; family Pseudomonadaceae; genus Pseudomonas; species Pseudomonas sp. FSL R10-1350. The sequence continues at coordinate 99,312 of NZ_WIVR01000007.1, read as the reverse complement.
AAAAGCTCACAAGCCTTTCGACACCCGCGAAAACTTCGCCCGTTTTGTTGTGGCTCAATACCTGTTCCAATCCGAGCTGCAAGCGCTGTACACCGACGCGGCCTTGAAAGAGATCGTGCCGGACCTGCCAGAGCGTTGCCGTGCAGAACAAGCCAAGGCTGACCTGGCTGACCTGAACACCCAGGTGCCTGCTCCAGTCGCTGGCGCAGTCAATGCTCCGAGCAAAGCTGAAGCCTTGGGCTGGATCTTTGTGTCGGAAGGCTCCAAGCTTGGCGCTGCGTTTTTGATCAAGCGTGCTGTGGCACTGGAACTGAGCGAAACTTTCGGTGCGCGCCACTTGGGCGAACCGGCCGGTGGTCGTGCTGAAGGCTGGAAGAGCTTCGTTAAAACCCTCGACGGCCTGGAACTGAGCGCCGAAGAAGAAGCCGACCTGGACAAAGGTGCAGTCGCCGCGTTTGAACGTTTTACCGTATTGCTGGAACATGCTTACGCTGCTGAGCCAGAACTGGCCTAAGCAGGATCTGCTCGGTCAGCGAGCGCTGACCGAGTATCTTTTTCTGCGCCTTGAGCCTATGACACACCCAACTCAATCCTCATCCAAAATCGCCCGCTTCCTGTTTGGCGTGCTGGCCTACGTCAGCTTGGGCATCGGCCTGATCGCCATCGTGATCCCAGGCTTACCCACCACCGAATTTATTTTGCTCGCTGCCTGGGCTGCGACCAAAAGCTCCCCTCGCCTGAGTGCCTGGCTCGAAAACCACCGTTTGTTTGGCCCGATTTTGTTCAATTGGCGCAACGGTAAAATCATCCAGCGCAAAGCCAAAGTCAGCGCCACCATCAGCATGCTGCTGTGTGCCGGGTTGATGCTTTATGTACTTGATCACGACTGGCCGGTGTTCCTGGCCATTGCCGGCATGAGCATGGGCAACCTGTGGATCTGGTCCCGCCCGGAACGCTTGCCGCTGGCGAGCGAGTAACGGCCTGACTAACTGTAGGAGCGAGCTTGCCTCGCGATTTTTTGATTTTTTAAAAGATCGCGAGGCAAGCTCGCTCCTACAGTTTTATTGGGGGTTAGAGCGTTAACGCCCCGCTGTACAGCCCGTACGCCGCGCCCAGCGCGGTAATCACGACTGCCGCGAATATCAGCGGCTCTATGCCCTTGAACAACGCCTGCCCTTGCTCACGCTTGGCCTTGGCAAACAGAAATATCCCCGGCGCATAGAGCAACGCAGACAACAGCAAGTATTTGGGCCCCGCCGCATACAGCAACCACATCGCGTAGATCAAAGCGATGGCCCCTATCAGCAGGTCCTTGACCCGGCTACGACTGGCCTTGGCGTAGGTTTCACCGCGCACACACAACAACACCGAATACGCCGCCGACCAGAAGTACGGCACCAAAATCATCGATGAAGCGAGGTAGATCAGGGTGGTGTAGGTGCCCGCAGACACCAGCGTGATGACCAGAAACAGCTGAATCATGATATTGGTCAGCCACAGGGCGTTGACCGGCACATGGTTGGCGTTTTCCTTTTTCAGGAACGCCGGCATGGTTTTATCCCGGGACGTCGCGTACAAAATCTCGGCGCACAACAATGCCCATGACAGCAGCGCCCCGAGCAATGAAACCGCCAGGCCGATGCTGATCAGAATCGCCCCCCAATCCCCCACCACATGCTTGAGCACCCCGGCCATGGACGGGTTTTGCAGTTGCGCCAGTTCGGGCTGAGTCATGATGCCCATCGACAGCACGTTCACCAGCACCAGCAACGCCAGCACGCCGAGAAACCCGATGACGGTGGCCTTGCCCACATCGGAACGCTTTTCGGCGCGCCCCGAGTAGACACTGGCGCCTTCGATGCCGATAAACACAAACACGGTGACCAGCATCATGTTGCGCACCTGGTCCATCACACTGCCGACGCTGGGCATTTCTGAGCCCCACAGGTCACGGGTGAAGATGTCGGCTTTAAACGCCACGCCGGCCAGCACGATAAACATCACGATCGGTACGATTTTCGCGACGGTGGTGAGCTGGTTGATAAACGCGGCCTCTTTGATGCCGCGCATCACCAAAAAATGCACGCCCCACAGCAACAGCGATGCACAGCCAATGGCAATGGGCGTATTGCCTTGGCCAAACGCGGGGACGAAAAAACCCAAGGTGCTGAACAGCAACACGAAGTAACCCACGTTGCCCATCCAGGCACTGATCCAGTAGCCCCAGGCCGACGAGAAGCCCATGTAGTCGCCAAACCCGGCCTTGGCGTAGGCGTACACCCCCGAATCCAGCTCTGGCTTGCGATTGGCAAGGGTCTGGAACACAAAGGCCAGCGCCAGCATGCCCACCGCCGTGATTGCCCAACCAATCAATACCGCAGCGCCAGCGGCTCGTTCGGCAATATTTTGTGGCAATGAAAAAATACCGCCGCCAATCATCGACCCGACCACTAACGCAATCAAGGCATTGAGCCGAAGCTTCTGGGTCTGCTGAGACATCGCTACCTCTTTGTTGGGTGTTTTATTAATGCTGCTGATCTAGCGACAGACACTTGCGAGTAAATAAATGTTCGACCCACACGTTTAATAAAGTTGCGCTATAAGCCTGATTTTTTTAACAGCAAGATTTTCTATTAAAGACCAAAAACCAGCGCAGATGCAGATGACGTTTTCATTTCACAGGCCGTTAAATGAAACATCCGGCCCACATTTGCAAATTCTCAAATAGTGTCTAGCTTCATTCCCCACGACGAATCAATTAAAGCCGCTGTATTACCTGAAAGCCCTCTGGAGCCGGGTTTCCAGCGCGCGTCATAAAAATGCGCAATAGCGACCTCCCCGCTCTACTGACAATGGAATGTAGTCATGACCTGACCTAAGTCAACAGGGTAAGCAAACAACGCAATAACCTCTGAGACATCACTTCACATGGATTGGAGTCACTCTAAATGTCTGACACTCCTGGAAAACTTCGACTAGGTGCATTGGTTGCTCTGGTAGTCGGTTCAATGATTGGCGGCGGGATCTTTTCGCTGCCGCAAAACATGGCAGCAAGTGCGGATGTCGGGGCGATTTTAATCGGCTGGGCAATCACCGCCGTGGGCATGCTGACCCTCGCATTTGTGTTCCAGACCCTGGCCAATCGAAAACCCGACCTGGACGGCGGCGTGTACGCCTACGCCAAAGCCGGGTTTGGCGATTACATGGGCTTTTCGTCTGCCTGGGGGTACTGGATCAGTGCCTGGCTGGGCAACGTGGGTTACTTCGTGCTGCTGTTCAGCACACTCGGTTACTTCTTCCCGATCTTCGGTGAAGGCAACACGGTCGCCGCCATCGTCGGCGCGTCAATCCTGCTCTGGGCTGTGCACTTTCTGGTCTTGCGCGGCATCAAGGAAGCAGCGTTCATCAACTTGGTGACCACCGTCGCCAAGGTCGTGCCGCTGATTCTATTCATTCTGATTGCACTGTTCGCGTTCAAACTGGACATCTTCACCAGTGACATCTGGGGCCTGAAAAACCCGTCGCTGGGCAGCGTGATGGACCAGGTGCGCAACATGATGCTGGTCACCGTGTGGGTGTTCATCGGTATCGAAGGCGCGAGCATCTTCTCGTCCCGTGCCGAAAAACGCTCAGACGTCGGTCGCGCCACCGTGATCGGTTTTATCACCGTGCTGCTCTTGCTGGTGCTGGTGAACGTGCTGTCGCTGGGCATCATGACTCAGCCAGAACTGGCAAAACTGCAAAACCCTTCGATGGCGGCCGTGCTTGAACACGTGGTCGGCCACTGGGGTGCGGTGCTGATCAGCGTCGGCTTGATCGTGTCCTTGCTGGGTGCCCTGCTGTCGTGGGTGTTGCTGTGTGCAGAGATCATGTTCTCGGCCGCCAAAGACCACACCATGCCGGCGTTCCTGAAGAAGGAAAACGCCAACCACGTACCGGTCAACGCCCTGTGGCTGACCAACGTGATGGTGCAGATCTTCCTGATCATCACCCTGTTCTCGGAAAGCACCTACCTGTCGCTGATCTATCTGGCGACCTCGATGATCCTCGTGCCTTACCTCTGGTCGGCGGCCTACGGCCTGCTGCTGGCGGTGCGCGGCGAGACTTACGAGAACGCCCTGGCTGAACGCAAAAAAGACCTGATCATCGGTTCTGTCGCACTGATCTACGCGATCTGGCTGATCTATGCCGGTGGTCTGAAGTACCTGCTGCTCTCGGCCCTGCTGTATGCACCTGGCGCCATCTTGTTCGCCAAGGCCAAACGCGAAAGCGGCCAACAAGTGTTTACCAACATCGAGAAAGTGATTTTTGCAGCAGTGATTATCGGTGCCCTGGTGGCAGCGTATGGCCTCTACGACGGCTTTCTAACCCTGTAATACCCTGTTTTATGTACTTTGGAGGATGACTGTAATGACCACGGAAAAAGTGAAGTACGGCGTGCATTCCGAAGCCGGCAAGCTGCATAAGGTTATGGTGTGTTCCCCAGGCCTGGCTCACCAGCGTCTGACCCCGAGCAACTGCGACGAGCTGTTGTTTGATGACGTTCTCTGGGTCAACCAGGCCAAGCGTGACCACTTCGATTTCGTCACCAAAATGCGCGATCGCGGGATTGATGTGCTGGAGATGCACAACCTGCTGACCGATATTGTTGCCATTCCAGAAGCGCTGGACTGGATCCTTGACCACAAGGTCACACCAAATCAAGTGGGCGTAGGCCTGGTCAATGAAGTCAAAGCCTGGCTCAAGAGCCTTGAGCCGCGCCACATTGCCGAGTACCTGATTGGCGGTGTCTCTGCTGACGACCTGCCCAATAGCTTCGGTGGCAAAACCATCCAGATGTTCCGTGACTTTCTGGGCCACACCAGCTTTATCCTGCCGCCCCTGCCCAACACTCAGTTCACCCGTGACACCACCTGCTGGATCTACGGTGGCGTAACGCTGAACCCGATGTACTGGCCAGCCCGCCGTCAGGAAACCCTGCTGACCACGGCAATTTACAAGTTCCACCCTGAGTTCACCCAAGCTGAATTCAAGGTCTGGTACGGCGACCCGACCGTTGACCACGGCAATGCCAGCCTCGAAGGCGGCGACGTCATGCCAATCGGCAAGGGCGTGGTGCTGATCGGCATGGGCGAGCGCTCGTCACGCCAGGCCATCGGCCAACTGGCACAGAACCTGTTCAAGAACAAAGCGGTTGAGCGTGTGATTGTTGCCGGGCTGCCCAAGTCTCGGGCGGCGATGCACCTGGACACCGTGTTCAGCTTCTGCGATCACGACCTGGTGACCATCTTCCCGGAAGTGGTCAATCAGATTGTCGCCTTCTCCCTGTACCCGGATGAAAGCAAAGCCGGTGGCATTGACGTTCGCCGTGAAGAAGCCAGCTTCCTCGATGTGGTCGCCAAGGCCTTGGGCCTGAAAGCCCTGCGCGTTGTCGAAACCGGCGGTAATAGCTTCGCCGCCGAACGCGAGCAGTGGGATGACGGCAACAACGTCGTGGCTCTGGAGCCGGGCGTGGTCATCGGCTACGACCGCAACACGTACACCAACACCCTGCTGCGCAAGGCCGGTGTTGAAGTGATCACCATCAGCGCCTCTGAACTGGGACGCGGCCGTGGCGGCGGTCACTGCATGACCTGCCCGATCGTACGCGACCCAATCGATTACTAAGTCACCCATTGATTGCTTGCGCTGACCCCACAAGGGGCGGCGCAAGCCGGTTAACCAGAAACCCAGGAGATCCCCATGGCGTTTAACATGAAAAACCGCAGCTTGCTGAGCTTGGTTCATCACACCCCTCGTGAGCTGCACTTCTTGCTGGATCTGTCCCGTGACCTCAAGCGCGCCAAGTACACCGGTACTGAAGAGCCGCACTTGAAAGGCAAGAACATCGCGCTGATTTTTGAAAAAACCTCGACCCGCACCCGTTGCGCGTTCGAAGTCGCGGCCCACGACCAGGGCGCGCACGTGACTTACATCGACCCGGTTTCTTCGCAAATCGGCCACAAAGAAAGCATGAAAGACACCGCTCGCGTTCTCGGTCGCATGTTTGACGCCATTGAATACCGTGGCTTTGAGCAAGTGGTTGTCGAAGAGCTGGCCAAGTACGCAGGCGTACCGGTGTTCAACGGCCTGACCGCTGAGTTCCACCCGACGCAAATGATCGCTGACGTGCTGACCATGCGCGAACACAGCGACAAGCCGCTGCACAACATCAGCTACGCCTACCTGGGCGATGCGCGCAACAACATGGGTAACTCGCTGCTGCTGATCGGCGCCAAACTGGGCATGGACGTGCGCATCGCCGCACCAAAAAGCCTGTGGCCAGAAGAAGCTTTCGTCAAACAGTGCCAGGAATTCGCCAAGGAAAGCGGTGCCAAAATCACCCTGACCGAAGACCCGAAAGCAGCGGTCAAAGGCGTGGACTTCATCCACACCGACGTGTGGGTATCGATGGGCGAGCCGGTTGAAACCTGGAACGAACGCATCAAGCTGCTGCTGCCTTACCAGGTCAACACCGACATCATCAAGGCGGCAGAAAACCCGCGCGTGAAGTTCATGCACTGCCTGCCAGCGTTCCATAACAGCGAAACCAAAGTCGGCAAGGACGTGGCAGAGCATCACCCGAACCTGAAAAACGGCATTGAAGTGACCGAAGAAGTGTTCGAGTCGCCGGTCAACATTGCCTTTGAACAGGCTGAAAACCGCATGCACACCATCAAGGCCATTCTGGTGGCGGCGCTGGCTGATATCTAAGCCCTGGTTCGGTTGGCCTGTGCACACCGGCCTTCTGTGGGAGCGGGCTTGCTCGCGATGGATTCAGCGCGCGTTCAGAGACAGACCGCGTCGTCAGCATCGCGAGCAAGCCCGCTCCCACACCACAGCGTCGCTTACCCTCCCCTTTAAATAAGGACATTTTCTATGCGTATCGTCGTTGCACTGGGCGGTAACGCCCTTCTTCGTCGCGGTCAGCCCATGACCGCTGACAACCAACGCGAAAACATCCGTACGGCCACCGCCCAAATCGCCCGCGTCGCCCCTGGCAATGAACTGGTGGTGGCGCACGGTAACGGCCCGCAAGTGGGCCTGCTGTCGCTGCAAGCCGCTGCCTACACTGACGTCGCGCCCTACCCGCTGGACGTACTCGGGGCTGAAACCGAAGGCATGATCGGTTACATGATCGAGCAAGAACTGGGCAACCTGCTGCCCAAAGACGTGCCTTTCGCCACCTTGCTGACCCAGGTAGAAGTCGACCCCAAAGACCCGGCCTTCCAGAACCCGACCAAGCCGATCGGCCCGGTGTACAGCGAAGCTGACGCCAAGCGCCTGGCCGCTGAAAAGGGCTGGGACATTGCCCCGGACGGCGACAAGTTCCGCCGCGTGGTGCCAAGCCCCAAACCTAAACACATTTTTGAAATCCGCCCGATCAAATGGCTGCTGGAAAAAGGCACCGTGGTGATCTGCGCGGGCGGTGGCGGTATTCCGACCATGTACGGCGAAGATGGCAACCTCAAGGGCATTGAGGCGGTGATCGATAAAGACCTGGCCTCTTCCCTGTTGGCCCAACAACTCAACAGTGACCTGCTGGTGATCGCCACAGACGTCAATGCCGCCTTTATCAACTGGGGCAAACCTGACCAGAAAGGCATTGCTCACGCGCACCCGGACGAACTGGAAAAACTCGGCTTTGCCGCCGGTTCCATGGGCCCGAAAGTCGAAGCGGCCTGCGAATTTGCCCGCAAGACTGGCAAGACTGCTGTTATCGGCGCACTGGCAGACATTGAAGCAATCGTTCAAGGTAAGGCAGGTACTCGAGTGAGCACCGAGAAATCGGGTATTACCTACTTTTGAACCCAAGGGCAGACCTGGCGGTCTGCCCTTGATTACTTAGCCTCAAGGAGCAGCTCTATGGCCTCGTTCGACCCCGGTCACCTGCATATCCGTCGCGCACCGCTGCAGCCGGGCGACTTTGGTTATGACATCACAATCGATTACCAGGTCGTTCAGGACCCCAAAGAAGGCAAGTCGATGCAGTTCGACATGCACGGCCAGATCAATGGCAAGGATTTCAAGGAATCGTTCACGCTGCCCAAGGACATGGCGTTCGACTTTGCCCGGGTAGGCTTCAAGATTGCCGTGAAAAACGGCATGCCAAAGAGTGCGACTATTTGGTCGATGCACAAAGAATACGACGAGATGTTCGAGGACGTCAGAAAACAACTTGGCCACGAATTGGGCGACCCGGTAAAACCCGAGCATCTGGAATAACCCCCTCCTGTAGGAGCGAGCTTGTCTCGCGATCTTTTAAACGATCAAAAGATCGCGAGACAAGCTCGCTCCTGCAGAGCCGATGTGCGGCTCACATTTCACCAATCCTCCCCGCCAAGGCATACTGGCCATCCCCTGGCTTAAGTTTTCTCGTTCCCATGCGTATCCATGTCAGTTTTATCGACCGTGTCGGCATCACCCAGGAAGTTCTGGCGTTGCTCGGCGGGCGTAATCTCAACCTGGATGCCGTGGAGATGGTGCCGCCCAACGTCTACATCGACGCCCCGACCCTCAGCCCGCAAGTACTCGACGAGCTGCGCGAAGCGCTGTTTCGGGTCAACGGCGTGCAGTCGGTGCGGGTGGTCGATATCCTTCCCGGCCAACGCCGCCACTTGCAACTCGACGCCCTGCTCGCCGCCATGACCGACCCGGTACTGGCGCTGGACAGCGGTGGCCACGTGCTGCTGGCCAACCCGGCGCTGGTCACGCTGTACGGCCGTGACCCTACCGGTGAAAGCATCGGCGAGCTGTTTAGCGATCCCGGCCTGCTCAATGTGTTGCTGGAAAACGGCTTTCGCCTGCCGTTGCGCGAAGTGACGCTCAACGGCCAGCCGCTGATGCTCGACGCCACGCCGATTACCGACGCCGGTGCCTTGCTCACGCTGTACCAGCCCAGCCGTATTGGTGAGCGGCTGGCCGCCCTACATCACGACCACGCAGAAGGCTTTGACGCGCTACTCGGTGACTCCCCGGCGATCCGCACCCTGAAGGCCCGTGCCCAGCGCGTGGCGGCGCTGGATGCGCCCTTGCTGATTCAGGGCGAAACCGGCACCGGCAAAGAACTCGTGGCCCGCGCCTGTCATGCGATCAGCACCCGTTTTGCAGCGCCGTTTTTGGCTTTGAACTGCGCGGCGCTCCCGGAAAACCTGGCCGAAAGCGAGCTGTTCGGCTATGCCCCCGGCGCCTTCACTGGCGCCCAGCGCGGCGGCAAACCGGGGCTGATGGAGTTGGCCAACCACGGCACGGTGTTTCTCGATGAAATCGCTGAAATGTCGCCCTACTTGCAAGCCAAGCTGCTGCGTTTTTTGAATGACGGCAGCTTTCGTCGGGTGGGCGGCGAGCGTGAGGTCAAGGTCAACGTGCGGATCCTCAGCGCGACCCACCGTAACCTCGAAAAAATGGTCAATGAAGGGACGTTTCGCGAAGATCTGTTCTATCGCCTGAACGTGCTGAACCTTGAGGTGCCGCCGCTGCGCGAGCGCGGCCAGGATATTTTGCTGCTGGCACGCGCCTTTATGCAGCAGGCTTGCACGCAGATCCAGCGCCCGGTGTGCCGCCTGGCACCCGGCACTTATCCGGCGTTGCTGGGCAATCGCTGGCCGGGCAATGTACGGCAATTGCAGAACGTGATTTTCCGCGCGGCCGCGATCTGTGAAAGCACGCTGGTGGATATCGGTGACCTCGACATCGCAGGCACTTCGGTGGCCCGGCAAAGCGATGGCGAGATAGAAACCCTGGAGCTGGCGGTCGAAACGTTCGAAAAAGCCCTGCTGGAAAAACTCTACGTCAGCTACCCCTCAACTCGCCAATTGGCCAGCCGCCTGCAAACCTCGCACACCGCCATTGCGCACCGCCTGCGCAAGTACGGCATCCCGGGTAAAAATTAATCCAGAAAAGCCACATGTTCCGTATTGAATTCATTCCAGCGGAACGATTTCGATACAGGCACGCCAATCCTCAGTAACCCAAGGCTTTGATCCACTTGGATTTTTTAATTGCGCCAGCACTGTAGCGATTTCGCTACAGCGTGATGAGTCAGTCATCTGCGAAACCAACCTAAGCCACTGATAAATAAGCCTTTTTATAAACTGGCAACCATCTTGCAGTGATCATGGCAATTAGCTCGACCTGCACGAGCATTACACCTGTGACCACCAGACATGTCTGGCCCTGAGGAGTTTCGATGAGCGAATTGCGTTTTACTGAAGACCACGAATGGCTGCGTGCCGAAGCCGATGGCAGCGTGACCGTTGGCATTACGGCTTTTGCGCAAAACGCTCTGGGCGATGTGGTGTTTGTTCAGTTGCCAGAGTTGCAGGCTTACGACAAAGGCGCTGAAGCCGCCACGGTTGAGTCGGTCAAGGCCGCCAGCGGCGTGTACATGCCACTGGACGGTGAAGTCCTCGAACTGAACGCTAAACTCGAAGACAGCCCGGAACTGGTCAACGAGGATCCGCTGGGTGAAGGCTGGTTTTTTCGCTTTAAACCGGCTGATCCCGAGGCGCTCGGCAAACTGCTGACGCAGGACGCTTACGACCGCTTGATCAAAGCTCAAGACGACAACTGAGGAGCCGGCCATGACGATTAATCTCAGCACTGCCAATGAATTCATCGCGCGCCACATCGGCCCGCGTCAGGCCGACGAACAGGCCATACTCACCACGCTGGGCTTTGACTCGCTGCAAGCGCTCAGCGCCAGCGTCATCCCGGAAGGTATCAAGGGCACCAGCGTACTCAACCTGCCCGCTGGCCAAAGTGAAGCCGATGCCCTGGCATCGATCAAAGCCATCGCGGCGAAAAACCAGTTGCATAAAACCTATATCGGCCAAGGCTATTACAACTGCCACACGCCTTCGCCGATCTTGCGCAACCTGCTGGAAAATCCGGCCTGGTACACCGCTTACACGCCGTATCAGCCGGAAATCTCCCAGGGTCGTCTTGAAGCCTTGCTGAATTTCCAGACGTTGATCAGCGACCTCACCGGCCTGCCGATTGCCAACGCTTCGTTGCTCGACGAAGCCACCGCAGCCGCCGAAGCCATGACCTTCTGCAAACGCCTGAGCAAGAACAAAACCAGCGAGCGCTTTTTCGCCTCCCGCCACTGCCACCCGCAAACCCTCGATGTGCTGCGCACCCGTGCCGAGCCGTTGGGCATTGAAGTGGTGGTGGGGGACGAGCGTGAGTTGAGCGACCTGTCGCCGTTCTTCGGCGCCCTGCTGCAATACCCGGCAAGCAACGGCGATGTGTTTGATTATCGCGATCTGGTTGAACGCTTCCACGCCGCTAACGCGTTGGTGGCGGTAGCGGCTGACTTGTTGGCGCTGACCTTGCTGACGCCGCCCGGTGAGTTCGGCGCCGACGTGGCCATCGGCAGCGCCCAGCGCTTTGGCGTGCCACTGGGCTTCGGTGGCCCGCACGCGGCTTACTTTTCGACCCGCGATGCCTTCAAGCGCGACATGCCGGGGCGTCTGGTCGGCATGTCAGTAGACCGTCACGGCAAACCGGCGCTGCGTCTGGCGATGCAAACCCGCGAGCAACATATCCGCCGCGAGAAGGCCACCAGCAACATCTGTACCGCTCAAGTGTTGCTGGCCAACATCGCCAGCATGTACGCCGTGTACCACGGGCCTCAGGGCTTGACCCAGATTGCCCGGCGCATTCATCAGTTGACTGCAATCCTTGCCCAGGGCCTGAAATGGCTGGGACTGAACGTTGAACAAAGCCAGTTTTTCGACACCCTGACCCTGCACACCGGCAACCGCACCAGCGCGCTGCACGCCAAGGCTCAGGCCCGGCACATCAACCTGCGTGTGGTCGATGACGAACGCCTTGGGCTGTCGCTGGACGAAACCAGCAGCCAGTCTGACGTCGTTGCTCTGTGGGCCTTGCTCGCAGTCGATGGCCAGACGCTGCCTGACTTCGACGCGCTGGCCCAATCGGTAACAGGCACGCTGCCTGCGGCGTTGCTGCGCCAGTCGGCGATTCTGAGCCACCCGGTGTTCAACCGTTATCACTCCGAAACCGAGCTGATGCGTTATCTGCGCCGCCTGGCTGACAAAGACCTGGCGCTGGACCGCACCATGATCCCGCTGGGCTCGTGCACCATGAAGCTCAACGCCGCCAGCGAAATGATCCCGGTGACCTGGGCCGAGTTCGGCAACCTGCACCCGTTTGCCCCTGCCGAGCAAAGCCAGGGCTATCAGCAACTGACCCGCGAGCTGGAACTCATGCTCTGCGAGGCCACCGGCTACGACGCCGTGTCGCTGCAACCCAACGCAGGCTCCCAAGGTGAGTACGCAGGCTTGCTGGCCATTCGTGCTTACCACCAGAGCCGTGGCGAAGAGCGCCGCGACATCTGCCTGATCCCCTCCTCGGCCCACGGCACCAACCCGGCGACCGCACACATGGCCGGTATGCGCGTGGTGGTGACCGCCTGTGACGCGCGCGGCAACGTCGACATTGAAGACCTGCGCGCCAAGGCCATCGAACACCGCGATCACCTTGCCGCGTTGATGATCACCTACCCGTCGACCCACGGCGTGTTCGAAGAAGGCATCCGCGAAATCTGCGGCATCATTCATGACAACGGCGGCCAGGTGTACATCGACGGCGCCAACATGAACGCAATGGTCGGCCTGTGCGCACCGGGCAAGTTTGGCGGCGACGTGTCGCACCTTAACCTGCACAAAACCTTCTGCATCCCCCACGGCGGTGGCGGCCCGGGCGTTGGCCCGATTGGCGTCAAGTCGCACCTGATCCCGTTCCTGCCGGGCCACAGCGCCCTGGAGCGCAAGGAAGGCGCGGTGTGTGCCGCTCCGTTCGGCAGCGCCAGCATTCTGCCGATCACCTGGATGTACATCCGCATGATGGGCGGCGAAGGCCTGAAACGCGCCTCGCAGCTGGCCATTTTGAACGCCAACTACATTGCCCGCCGTCTCGAAGAGCATTACCCGGTGCTGTACTCGGGCGCCAACGGCCTGGTGGCGCACGAATGCATCCTCGACCTGCGCCCGCTCAAGGAAACCAGCGGCATCAGCGTTGATGACGTGGCCAAGCGCCTGATCGACTTTGGCTTCCACGCCCCGACCATGTCGTTCCCGGTGGCGGGCACGTTGATGATCGAGCCGACTGAAAGTGAATCCAAACAAGAGCTGGATCGCTTCTGCGAAGCCATGATCCGCATCCGCGAGGAGATTCGCGCGGTCGAAAACGGCAGCCTCGACAAAGACGACAACCCGCTGAAAAACGCCCCGCACACGGCCGCAGAAATCGTTGGCGAGTGGACCCACCCGTACAGCCGCGAACAAGCGGTGTACCCGGTCGCGTCGTTGATCGAAGGCAAATACTGGCCACCGGTAGGCCGTGTCGACAACGTGTTCGGTGACCGCAACCTGGTCTGCGCGTGCCCGTCGATCGAGAGCTATCAGGAGGCTTGATCCCGATCCGTAGGAGCGAGCTTGCCTCGCGATCTTTTGATCTTTTAAAAGATCGCGAGACGAGCTCGCTCCTACACGTTTTGCTTGCCAATTCATCTATAAGAAACCGGAGAACCCTATGTCGTTAAACGTGTTCGACCTGTTCAAAATTGGCATCGGCCCTTCCAGTTCCCACACCGTCGGCCCCATGCGGGCTGCCGCTCGTTTTGTCGAAGGTTTGGCCCGCGAGGGTTTGCTGCCGAGCACGGCCTGCGTGAAAGTCGAGCTGTATGGTTCCCTCGGCGCCACCGGTAAAGGTCACGGCAGCGACAAAGCCGTGTTGCTGGGGCTTGAAGGCGAACTCCCGGACACCGTCAACACCGAAACCGTGGCTGAACGCCTGGCCCGGATTCGCAGCAGCGGGCGTTTGAACCTTAACGGCGAACACGCCATCGATTTCAACGAAAAACTGCACCTGGCGATGATTCGCAAACCCTTGGCTTTTCACCCCAACGGCATGATTTTTCGTGCCCTGGACGCCGCCGGAATACAGATTCGCAGCCGCGAGTATTACTCGGTCGGCGGCGGCTTTGTGGTGGATGAAGACGCTGCGGGCGCTGACCGCATCGTCGAAGACAGCACGCCACTGAAGTACCCGTTCAAAACCGCCAAAGAGCTGCTGAACCATTGCACCACGCAGCACTTGTCCATCAGCCAGGTGATGCTGGCCAACGAAAGCGCCTGGCGCCCGGAAGCCGAAACCCGCAGTGGCTTGCTGCACATCTGGCAAGTGATGCAGGACTGCGTCAGCGCGGGCTGTCGCAATGAAGGCATTTTACCCGGTGGCTTAAAGGTCAAACGCCGGGCCGCCGCGCTGCACCGTCAACTGTGCGGCCACCCGGAAGCCGCCCTGCGCGATGCGCTGTCCGTGCTCGACTGGGTCAATCTGTATGCACTGGCGGTAAACGAAGAAAACGCCAATGGCGGGCGTGTGGTCACCGCGCCCACCAATGGGGCTGCGGGGATTATCCCGGCCGTGCTGCATTACTACATGCGCTTTATCGGCGGTGCCAACGAAGACGGCGTGGTGCGGTTTCTGCTGACGGCTGCCGCCATCGGCATTTTGTACAAGGAAAACGCCTCGATCTCGGGCGCCGAAGTCGGCTGCCAGGGCGAAGTCGGTGTGGCCTGCTCCATGGCCGCGGGCGCGCTCTGCGAAGTGCTGGGCGGCAGCGTGCAACAAGTCGAGAACGCCGCCGAAATCGGCATGGAACACAACCTGGGGCTGACCTGCGACCCGATTGGCGGGCTGGTGCAAGTGCCGTGTATCGAGCGCAACGCCATGGGCTCGGTCAAGGCTATCAACGCCGTGCGCATGGCGTTGCGCGGCGACGGCCAGCACTTTGTCTCGCTCGACAAGGTGATCCGCACCATGCGCCAGACCGGCGCCGACATGAAAAGCAAATACAAAGAGACCGCCCGCGGCGGTCTGGCTGTCAACATTATTGAGTGCTGATTTTCAAGGAGTCACGAATGTCCACCGAACACTTGCTCATCACCCCGCTGCACGCACTGCACCTTGAACTCGGCGCCCGCATGGTGCCGTTTGCCGGCTATGACATGCCCGTGCAATACCCGCTGGGCGTGATGAAAGAACACCAGCACACCCGTGAACAGGCCGGATTGTTTGATGTTTCGCACATGGGGCAGATCTTGCTGACCGGCGCCGGTGCCGCCAAAGCCCTGGAAACATTGGTGCCCGTCGACATCATCGACCTGCCGGTGGGCATGCAGCGTTACGCCATGTTCACCAACGAGCAAGGCGGCATTCTGGATGACCTGATGGTTGCCAATCTGGGCAATGACCGGTTGTTTTTGGTGGTTAACGCCGCCTGCAAGGCGCAGGACCTGGCGCACCTGCGCAAACATCTGGGCGCCCACTGCGAGATCCAGCCGCTGTTTGAAGAGCGCGCCCTGCTGGCCCTGCAAGGCCCGGCAGCGGTAAAGGTGTTGCAGCGCCTGACACCTGACGTGGCCAAAATGACCTTTATGCAATTTGAGCCTGTGACGCTGCTGGGCGCGGCGTGCTACGTCAGCCGCTCGGGTTATACCGGTGAAGACGGCTTTGAGATCTCGGTACCGACAGCACACGCAGAAAAACTCGCCCGCGCACTGTTGGCTGAACCTGAGGTTCAGGCCATTGGTTTGGGCGCACGTGATTCTTTGCGCCTTGAAGCCGGTCTGTGCTTGTACGGCCACGACATGAACGAAAAAACCACGCCAATTGAAGCCAGCCTGTTGTGGGCGATCTCTAAAGCGCGTCGTGCCGACGGCCCGCGTGCGGGTGGCTTCCCAGGTGCCGACACCATTTTTGCTCAGCAACAACAAGGGGTTGCACGAAAAAGGGTCGGCCTGCTGCCCCAGGAACGCACACCGGTGCGTGAAGGCGCCGAGGTGGTCGATGCACAGGGTAACGTCATCGGCACAGTGTGTAGCGGCGGCTTTGGCCCTACCCTGGGCGCACCGCTGGCCATGGCGTATCTGGACAGTGCATTCACCCCGATAGACACCGAGGTCTGGGCGATTGTTCGGGGTAAACGTGTGCCGATGAAAGTGTCTAAACTGCCGTTTGTGGCGCAACGTTATTATCGGGGCTAAACCCCGGGCTTTTTATACAGTTGTATGACACTTGCGTGCCATACAACTGCCACAAAACAGTGCGAAGTTTCGATAGTGAAAAAAGCACTTTAAACATGAAAACAATTGAACACCTCTATGAACACACTCTCTTTAACGCTACCCACACCCCACTGTAGGAGCGAGCTTGCTCGCGATCTTTTGATCTTTTAAATGCGTTGCTATAAGTGAACTACATGAGGTTATAAAGGGGGGTATTTAAGGGGCTTGTTTTTTTAATCCTGTTTTCGTAGAGTTTGACCACTGTGTTTGCATGGGTCGCTGGAATCGTGACCTGGGCAGTAGCTCTATGTTTGCTACAACCCGTTCTGCGTCTCTTACTTTCCTGCAACCCAGCACCAGTCCTCTTTCAACGTAAGGAGGCTGCCATTAATTGTTAGCGTCAAGGAATTAAGAAATGTCTCAACGTCAGAGCGGTACCGTCAAGTGGTTTAACGACGAGAAAGGTTTTGGTTTCATCACTCCGGAAAGCGGTCCGGATCTGTTCGTACACTTCCGTGCCATTCAAGGCAACGGTTTCAAAAGCTTGAAAGAAGGCCAGAAAGTGACCTTCATCGCTGTTCAGGGCCAAAAAGGCATGCAGGCTGACGAAGTTCAAGCCGAAGCCTAAGCTTCTGTTCCACAAAAGCCTCTGATGCTGACATCAGAGGCTTTTTTATGGGCGCAATTTCGTAAGATGGGTTTTTCCTTCACGAGAGCCTGCCATGTCGAAACCACCACTTAGCCCCCAAGGCGATTTCCCCGCCGCTGGCCTGGGGCGCCGTCTGGCAGCCATGTTCTATGACTTTTTGCTGTGTACGGCCCTGCTGATCGTGACCACGTTTATCTACAAGCTGATCATGATGAGCTTTATCGGTGAAGCCAAAATGCGCGAGCTGACCGAAGCCGGGGCGCTGGATGGCGACCCGTTGCTCTCGACCATTTTGTTGTTTGTCCTGTTCGCGTTCTTTGCCAAGTTCTGGACCCACAGCGGCCAAACCCTGGGCATGCAAGTGTGGGGCGTGCGCGTGCAAAACGCCGATGGATCGGCGATCAGCCTGTGGCAAGCGCTGTTGCGCTTTATGGTGTCGATTGGTTCGTGGCTGTGTTTAGGGCTGGGGTTTATCTGGTCTGTGTTCGATAAACGCAAGCGCACCTGGCACGACATGTACTCCGACAGCCAACTGGTTCGCATCCCTAAACAGAAGAAATAAAAAAAGCCCGTATCTCGCGATACGGGCTTTTTATTTTTGCTGTGTTTGTGTGGTGACTGCCGTTTACTGGAGAAACGGGTTGCTGCGCACCCTTCGCAGCCTTCGGCAGCGACTACAAGGGTTGGTTACTCTGCCAGCTTGAAGGTAATGAAGCTGGCGCGGCCCTGACGCAGTACACGCATCGAGACCGAACGATTTTTTGGCAATGCCTTGGCAATTTCAGTGAATTGCTTGGCATCGGTAATCGCCTGATTGTTCAGATGAGTGATCACGTCACCCGGTTGCAGACCAATCAACGCCGCAGGACCGTCCTGTACGTCTTTGATGATCACGCCACCTTTGATGTCGTTGGCTTTCTTCTGCTCGTCGGTCAAGTCAGCGACAGCGACGCCCAGACGGTTGCTGCTTTGCTCAGCACCGGTCAGGCCAGCCATCTCCTTGCCTTCATCCGGGATAGCGCCCACGGTGAGGTCCAGGGTTTTGCGCTTGCCGTCACGCACCACTTCAAGGGTGGCTTTGCTACCGGCTTTCAGCGCGCCTACCAGGTGCGGCAGGTCGGCCGACATGACGATCGGCTGGCCATTCATGCTCAGGATCACGTCACCTACTTGCAGACCGCCTTTGGCAGCCGGGCCGTTGTCCAGTACTTGAGCAACCAGCGCACCGGCAGGTTTTTCCAGACCGAAGGATTCCGCCAGGTCTTTATTGACCTCTTGAATCACCACGCCCAACCAGCCACGGCTAACCTTGCCGCCGGCTTTGAGTTGGTTGGAAACGTCCATGGCCACATCGATAGGGATCGCGAACGACACGCCCATAAAGCCACCGGAACGGGTGTAGATCTGTGAGTTGATGCCGACCACCTCACCTGCCAGGTTGAACAGCGGGCCACCGGAGTTACCCGGGTTGATTGGCACGTCAGTCTGGATGAACGGCACATAACTTTCATTCGGCAGGCTGCGGCCGATGGCGCTGATGATGCCTTGGGTGACGGTGTGGTCAAAGCCGAACGGCGAGCCGATCGCTACCACCCATTGACCGGCCTTGAGGTCCTGAGACTTGCCCAACTTCAGCACCGGCAGGTTTTTGCCATCAATTTTCAGCAGGGCCACATCGGAACGCGGGTCGGTACCGACCAGCTTGGCTTTCATTTCGCTGCGGTCAGACAGACGCACGATGATTTCGTCAGCGTCAGCCACTACGTGGTTGTTGGTCAGGATGTAGCCGTCCGGGGAGATGATAAAACCCGATCCCAGCGATTGAGCTTCGCGCTGACGCCCACCTTGGCCACCGCCCATGCCTGGCGGCATGCCGCGTTCAAAGAAATCACGCAATCCCGGCGGCAAGCCTTCGAGGTCTGGCATGTTCGAGACTTTGCGGTCCGGCAGCTTTTGCGTCGTACTGATGTTGACGACGGCGGGTGATGCCTGCTCGACCAACTGCGTGAAGTCGGGCAACTGCGCTTCAGCCAGCGCGGGCACTGCCTGGCCGAGCATCAGCACGGCAGCAAAAATGGGTAAGTAAGACTTCAATCGAGGCATTGGTTTACAGCTCCCGTTAATAGCCAGCAGGGTTGTGCAATGAGTCCCAAAAACTTAAGCCAGCATAGACCGGTTTTTGGGCGGACCAGAAACAAACAAGGTCAGAGCCCATTAGGCACTGACCTTTGTAAAAAAAATGAAAAAAACAATTTGAAATGTTCACCGCTCATTTCAGTGTTCCATCAAGGTTTGACCGTCGTCGAGGGTTCGGCCTGCCCTGCCCGCATCGAGAGTGCAATACGCTCTGCGGTGCCCATCGGGATCTCGCCCACCACGGTTGCGAGGATCTCTGCGTCAGGGGTCGAGAGGTGCCTTGAGACCGCAACAGTCGGACCCAGCTGCAGGCGCATGTCGGGCACAGCGTCGCCTTTCAGGGGTTCGAGGAACACCGAGAAACGCGTCAAGCCGTCGTCATACATGAGGCTGGTGACTTCTGTTTTGGTTTTGGGATCACGACGCACGTTGCTGCTCAAGAGTTCAAACCCTGGCGGCAACCAGTCGGAATGCCAGCTGTGCACAGGTTTGCTCACAGGTGCAGCCGCTTGAGAGGTGGCCACGGCCTGACAACGGTCACCGGGGGTGAGCTGGCTGTCGTTGGGCGGCGTCGTTTCAAGGTGGGTGAACTGAAAACGTTCCAGCAACTGCCCTTTGTCATTGACCAGCAATGACTTCAAAGGCAAGCCGGTTTCACGGTCCAGGTACAGTTCAACGCCATAGCGATGCTGGTCACGCGGGGTTAACACAATGACCGCCACAGGGCGACCGGCTACCCGCGAATCACCCGCGCGAGTCACGGCATACCAGTTTTCAAGGCGTTGCAAATCCAGCTGTCGCGCGGTGGTGTCGGCGACATCTGCAAGGCCGTTGATCAGTTTGCCAGTGACGCACTCGGTGCGCCCATCGGCACGAACCACCTCATAAGGTGCACCATCAAGCTGCACCAGTCGTTCACGCACTTTGCCGTCTTGCACGCGGTGCCAGATGCGATGGGTCGAAAAACTCCCATTGCGCTCGTAAACAAACGTGCCTTGATAGCTTTGCTGCTGCTCAGCCGCGCCTAAGCGTTTTAGCCAGTCTTGGGCGTCATCGGCATGAGCAGGTACAACAAAAAAACCACTGAGCAGAAGCGGTAACAGAGGTAGGACGCGCATGATGGCCCTTAACGGTTTTCCAGGCTTGCAGCTCGTGCGTAAGGCAGAGGGCTTTCAGTTCCTTTCATGGCCGCTTGTTCAGCGTGCTGGCGCAAATAGCCCGGCAAACGCTGATTCTGCCAACCAGCCTGGCCTTGCAGTACACCATTGGCCATTGGCCCGGTGCCCTGATCAGAGCTCTCACTGTAGTTGGCCAGTACCGCCGGGCCTTTAACTGTCGGCGCACTCAGGCTCGGCTGATTGCCTTGCTGGGCCAGTTGGGCGCCCACGATGTCATCCTGGTTGTACAGTCTGACACCCGCCAGAACAGCCACCGTCACCGAGGCAGCAACTGCCAGGCGGCCAATGCTTTGCCAGTGACTGCGCTTGGCTTTGGCGGGTGTTTGTTCTTCGGCCAGTGCGGCCGATACTGCAGATGCGATGTCCAGGCGAGGGATCAGCAGATCTTTGTGCATCACAGCACGGGCAACCTGATAGCGATTCCAGGTGGCACGTGTTTGTGCATCGTCAAAGGCATTCAATACCCGACGTAATTCCAGTTCGTCCGCTTCGTTATCCATCACTGCGGACAGCGATTCCTGCAGGGCTTCACGACTCATGGCGGTTCCTCTCTTGGCTGTCGCCGCTGTCTCAGTTTTCCTGCAACAACGGCTGCAGGGCTTTATCGATGGCTTCCCGAGCACGGAATATCCGGGATCGTACGGTACCCACCGGACATTGCATGACGCTCGCAATATCTTCGTAACTCAGACCATCAAACTCACGTAAAGTTAATGCCGTACGTAAATCTTCTGGCAGTAGCTGAATGGTGCGGTGAACCGTGCCTTCGATCTCATCGCGAAGCAAAGAACGCTCCGGCGATTCCAGATCTTTCAGACCGTGATCACCATCATAAAATTCAGCATCTTCAGAACTCACATCGCTATCGGGTGGACGACGACCGCGTGACACCAGATAGTTTTTCGCCGTGTTAATGGCGATGCGGTACAGCCACGTATAAAAGGCGCTGTCTCCGCGAAAATTGCCAAGTGCACGGTAAGCCTTGATAAAGGCTTCTTGTGCCACGTCCTGGGCTTCATGGGTGTCGTGCACAAAACGCACGATCAACCCGAGAATTTTGTGCTGGTATTTCAGCACTAGCAGATCAAATGCACGCTTGTCGCCGCGCTGCACGCGCTCGACCAGCTGCTGATCCTCTTCCTGGGTTAGCATGAATACTCCTCATAAGACCGGGAGGAAGAGTGTTTTGCTAATTGATCAGGCTTGCAAACATAGACTCGGGCTTTTCGCAAAAGTTCTCTCCCCCCTGGCAAGTTTCCTGCGCACTCGGATTTGGCACGCACGAAAACGCAGCTCGGGCCTGGCCGGCTGCGTCAATAATCTTGTCGTCAAAGTCACCTGCGCGGGCCGTAAAATCAACCCCGTATGGCATTGACGCAACTCCCCTTTATGGCGGGCAACCTGCTATTGAACCCTGAGCTGTCGGAAAAGTTCCAAAATTCAGATCAGGTGTAACGTCTATAGCAGGATAAAATACAGTTCGTGCGCAGGTTGTGCCCGACGCGCAGCCTCTGGTTTACCGATTTATTCTGCAAAACGGCATGCAGATCGCCACACTCTGAGGCACACTTCTCGCCCGCTGTAATGACCCAACGCCACAAAGGCCCGGCTATTGTGCCGATCCCCCCCTCTATATACTAGTGGGCGCTTTTTTTGCGGACATAAGAAGAATGAGCCAACATTTTCAACACGATGTGCTGGTGATTGGCAGCGGGGCTGCCGGTCTGAGCCTGGCGCTGTCACTGCCAGGCCATATGCGCATTGCAGTTTTGAGCAAGGGCGACCTGGCCAACGGCTCGACATTTTGGGCACAAGGCGGCGTCGCTGCCGTGCTGGATGACACCGACACGGTCCAGTCCCACGTCGAAGACACCCTCAATGCCGGGGGCGGCCTGTGTCATGAAGATGCCGTGCGTTTTACGGTCGAACACAGTCGCGAAGCCATTCAGTGGCTGATCGACCAGGGCGTGCCCTTCACCCGCGATGAGGACGCCGACCCTGAGCACCCAGGGTTTGAGTTCCATCTCACCCGTGAAGGCGGCCACAGCCATCGGCGCATCATTCACGCCGCCGATGCCACCGGCGCGGCTATCTTCAAGACTCTGCTCGAACAAGCCCGCCAGCGCCCCAATATTGAATTGCTCGAACAACGCGTGGCCGTTGATCTGATTACCGCCCGTCGCCTGGGCCTGGAAGGTGACCGCTGCCTCGGTGCCTACGTGCTCAACCGCGCCACCGGCGAAGTCGACACCTACGGCTCGCGCTTCACCATTCTGGCCTCAGGCGGCGCAGCCAAGGTATACCTCTATACCAGCAACCCCGATGGCGCCTGCGGTGATGGCATTGCCATGGCCTGGCGCTCGGGATGCCGGGTCGCGAATCTGGAATTCAACCAGTTCCACCCCACTTGCCTGTATCACCCGCAAGCCAAGAGCTTTTTAATCACCGAAGCCCTGCGTGGCGAAGGTGCACACCTCAAGCTGCCGAATGGCGAGCGCTTTATGCACCGTTTTGACCCGCGTGGTGAACTGGCCCCGCGGGACATCGTGGCCCGCGCCATCGACCACGAAATGAAACGCCTGGGCATTGACTGCGTGTACCTGGATATCAGCCATGAATCCGACACGTTCATCAAGACCCATTTCCCGACGGTCTATGAACGCTGCCTGGAATTTTCCATCGACATCACCAAACAGGCGATTCCGGTGGTGCCTGCGGCGCACTACACCTGTGGCGGGGTCATGGTGGACGGTCACGGGCGCACCGACGTCCCCGGCCTGTATGCCATTGGCGAAACCAGCTTTACCGGCCTGCACGGTGCCAATCGCATGGCCAGCAACTCATTGCTGGAATGCTTCGTGTACGCCCGCTCTGCGGCAGACGACATCCTCACGCAACTCGAACACATCGACATTCCGGATTCGCTGCCCAGCTGGGATGCCAGCCAGGTGACCGATTCGGACGAAGACGTGATCATCGCCCACAACTGGGATGAGCTGCGGCGCTTTATGTGGGACTACGTGGGCATTGTCCGCACCAACAAGCGCCTGCAACGGGCCGAGCACCGCGTGCGCCTGCTGCTGGACGAAATTGACGAGTTTTACAGTAACTATAAAGTCAGCCGCGACCTGATTGAGCTGCGCAACCTGGCGCAAGTGGCCGAGTTGATGATCCGCAGTGCAATGGCGAGAAAGGAGTCACGGGGGCTGCATTACACCCTCGACTACCCGGACATGCTGCCTGAGGCGCTGGACACTATTCTGGTGCCAACCACCTACGCCGACTGAACTTGAGTCGCACGCGCAAGCGCCGGTGCTGATCCGGCGCCAGCGCGTCACGCGGAATGCACACCGCCCTCACCCACCACTCGCCCGGCACGCGGAACCGCAGCAGCACCATCATCGGCAACGCCAGGCTGTCGCGTTGCAACTGCACGGCCTGCCAGCCCTTGGCCCGACTCCATAACTGCCAACCCTCGGTATTTCGGCGAAGACCACTGAAGGCCTTGGCGTGGGTCAATCGAATATGCCGGGGCACTGCCCAAACGCCATGCATCAGGCACAACAACAGCCCAAGCAGGCGAGCCCACACGGGTATCGAAAGAAGGCAGATTGAGATCAGTGCCAGCGATTGCGCTGCCAGATACGCCGCCAGCAATTGCCCGGAGGCGTGCCAGCGGCATTCAAAAAAATCACTTGGGCTGGACACGGTCCAGAATCATGCGGACCATGCGCTGCAGCTCGGGGTCTTGAGACTCGCTGCGCTCCATGAACCAGCCGAACATGTCCTGGTCTTCGCACTCCAGGAGCTTGCGATAGACTTCGCGATCAACGTCATTGAGGTGCGGGTAAACCTCCTTGACGAACGGTACCAACAGTACGTCCAGCTCAAGCATGCCGCGGCGGCTGTGCCAGTAGAGACGATTGAGTTCAACATCTTCGACCATGGAGCGCTCCTCAAATAGAGCGCAAGTATACAGACCGATCCAAGAGAGAACAGTCGGCTTTGGTCGGTTGTCGAGAACCTTTGCGAACTACCCATTTACAGGTCACCCCTCTATGATGTGTCCCAGACTTTACAACCTGCGATGACTCATGGCCGACTCTGCTTTTTTCTGCACCTTGTCTCACGAAGGCGTTCTTGCTGTTATTGGCAACGACGCCAGCAAGTTCCTGCAGGGACAACTCACCTGTAACCTCAATTATCTGAGCGACACGCACTCAAGCCTCGGTGCGCGTTGCACGCAGAAAGGCCGGATGCAGTCGAGTTTCCGTATCCTCCTCGAACCGCAGGGCTGCTTTCTGGCCATGGCGCGTGAACTGGTCGAGCCACAATTGGCTGACTTGAAAAAGTACGCGGTGTTCTCCAAATCAAAATTGACCGATGACAGCGATCACTGGGTGCGCTTTGGCCTGAGCCAGGGCGACGCAGTATTGCAAGGCCTGGGCATCGACCTGCCTGCCGACACCGACAGCGTCGCCCGTGCGAATGGCCTCATCGCCATTCGTGTATCAGAGGGCCGCGCAGAACTGTGGGCGCCGTCCGAGCAAGCCGAACACCTGCACCAGCAGTTGAAGGCCCAGTTGCCTGAAGCCGATATCAACCAATGGACACTCGGCCAGATCCGCGCTGGCATTGGTCAGGTCATGCCGCAAACGCGCGAACTGTTCATCCCGCAAATGATCAACCTGCAAGCGGTAGGCGGTGTCAGCTTCAAAAAGGGCTGCTACACCGGGCAAGAAATCGTTGCGCGCATGCAATACCTCGGCAAGCTCAAACGCCGTCTTTATCGCCTGTCGCTTGAGGCGGGCAATGCGCAGCCAGAGCCTGGCACGCCGCTGTTTGCACCGACACACAGCAGCGCCGTGGGCGAAGTGGTGATTGCTGCTCATACTCCGGAGCGTATTGAACTGCTGGCCGTGTTGACATCTGACGCGGTGGAAGCGGGAGATATTCACGTGGGCGATCTGCAAGGCCCTGCGCTGACCTTGCTTGACTTGCCTTACCAACTCGACCGTGATCGTGAGATACAGCGTTAATTCTCGAGAATAAAAATGAGCATGTTGGCGAGCAAAGTCCAGATGGACTTGGTAAAGGCCATCGTTCGAGATGACCTGGTTTTGCCCACGCTACCGGAAGTGGCGTTAAATATTCGCAAGGCAGCGGAAAACCCGGAAATCAGCGTCAGCAACCTCAGCAAAGTCATCGGTCGCGATACCGCGCTGGCGGCGCGGCTGATTAAAGTCGTCAACAGCCCGCTCCTGCGCGCGTTGTACGAAGTGACAGACTTGCACACCGCCATCACCCGGCTGGGCGTGAATTACAGCAGCAACCTGGCCATTGGGTTGGTCATGGAACAGATCTTCCACGCCCGCTCGCCCGTCGTCGAAAGCAAAATGCGCGACGTCTGGCGACAAAGCCTGGAGGTGGCCGGTGTGTGCTATGCGTTTTGTCGGCGGTATACCTCGCTCAAACCCGATCAGGCAGCGCTTGGCGGGTTGGTGCATCAAATTGGCGTATTACCGATCCTGATTTATGCCGAGGAACATAACGAACTGCTCGCAGACCCCGTGTCGCTGAACCATGTGATCGAGCGCATTCACCCGGTGATTGGCGACAAATTGCTCGCGGTCTGGGAGTTTCCGGAAATGCTGCTCAAGCTGCCGGGTCAATATCAGGACGTTGGCCGAGAGTCCAAGGCCATCGACTACATCGACCTGGTGCAGATCGCCACGGTGTTCTGCGAACAGCGCGACACCCCGACACTCAGCCACAACCTGAATGCGCTGCACGCATTCAAACGGCTTAAGCTGGATGCTGACAGCGAGGTGTTTCAGCAACAAATGAACGATGCACGCGGGATGTTCATGTAACGCCACACCCGTAGCCGTGACGGGCCTTGCGAGGCGGCCGCAAGATCAAAAGATCGCGAGGCAAGCTCGCTCCTACAGCACGCTAAATCTGTAGCAGTTGACGAGCTTTGCGAGGCTACGTCCGGCTGCGAAGCGGCCGTAAAATCATCCAACCCTGTACCGGCCGGTGCGCCGTAAGATCAAAAGATCGCGAGCAAGCTCGCTCCTACAGAACCCGTAGTCGCTGCCGAGGCACGAAGGCTGCGATAACTCGCGCCTACAGCGAACGATTGTCGGCTGCCGATACGAAGCTCACCCGCACTTTTAGCCCGCGCTCGGCGCCGTCATGCAGGCTGATGTGGGCCAGATGCGCGCGGCAGATTTCGCCAACAATGGCCAGCCCCAAACCACTCCCCGCCACTTGCTGGTTACGTCGATAAAACCGCTCAAACACTCGCTCACGGTCTTCATACGGGATACCCGGACCGTCGTCTTCAACTTCCAGTACCGCTGGCAAGGACACCCGCAAGATCACGTTACCCCCAGTACAGGTGTGCGCCAGTGCGTTGTCGATCAGGTTGCTCAATAGCTCATTGAGCAAGGTCGGTTCGCCGCGCAGCCAGACCGGCTGGTCGGCTTCCAGCGCCAGGGCCACGCCTCGGGAATGCGCCAGGGGCGCCATGGCCATGCCCAGCTCTCGGGCCAGTTGGCTGAGATCGAGCAATTGCGCCCCGCCCTCAGCAATCGCCCTCGCACCATTTTCAATACGCGCCAGCGACAACAACTGGTTCGCCAAATGCGTCAGCCGGTCGGTGTCTTTAACCGTTTGTTCCAACGTGTGACGCAAAACCTGCGAGTCATGTGTGCGCAAGCCCAACTCAATGCGGGCCTTGAGCACGGCCAGCGGGGTGCGTAACTCATGGGCCGCGTCGGCAATAAACTGCGCCTGGCGCTCAAACTGCCAACGCAGGCGCTCGGTAAAGTGGTTCAAGGTTTGCACCAGCGGCCTTAGCTCACGCTGCACAGGCACCAGCGGCAACGGCCGCAGATCATCCGGCTCGCGCTCTTCAACGGCGGTACGCAAACGCTCCAGCGGGCGTAAGGCGGCGCTCACGGCAAACCACACCACTAACAATGCGCCCAGCCCCAGCATGCCCAGACGCAGCAAGGTGTCAGCCATCAGGCTGCGCGCCATGGCCACGCGTGCCTCATCGGTTTCTGCCACGCGAATCTCGGCCATGCCATTCATGTTCGGTTCGCTAACGGCCTTGAGCAGGCTCACCACGCGGACGTTTTGCCCACGGTATTCAGCGTTGTAAAAACGCGCCAGCGCCGGGTAATCGTCAGTCCGTGGCGTGCCGGGTGGCGGTGCCGGCAAGTGTTCATAGCCCGAAATCAGCCGCCGCTGAATATCGTAAACCTGGTAATAGATGCGTCCGGCACTGTCGTAGGCAAAGGTATCGAGTGCCACGTAAGGTACGTCGGCACTCAGGCTGCCATCACGCTGTGACAAGCCGGCGGCGATGGTGCGGGCGGATGCCAGCAAGGTGCGGTCGTAAGCCGTGTCGGCGGCTTCGCGACCATTGAAGTAAGCACTCAGGCTGCTGGCGAGCATCAGCACCACCAGCAACAGGGTCAGGGTCCACAGCAACCGCCAACGCAGGCTGTCGACTTTAAACATCACGGCCTTCCAGCAAGTAACCCAGGCCCCGGAACGTCACAATTGCCACCGCATGGCCGTCGAGTTTTTTGCGCAAGCGGTGCACGTAGATTTCAATCGCGTCCGGGCTCGCTTCTTCGTCCAGACCAAACACTTGAGCCGCCAGTTGCTCCTTGCTCATGACCCGCCCCGGCCTTGCGATCAACGCTTCCAGTACGGCCTGCTCGCGTGAGGTCAGGGTCAGTAATTCGTCTTTTAGCGTGAAGCGCCGGGTCTCCAGATCGTAAACCAGCGGGCCGCAGCGCTGCTGACGCTCGCCACCCAACACGCTACGGCGCAACAGGGCTTTGACCCGCGCTTCGAGCTCAGCCAGCTCAAACGGTTTGGCCAGGTAATCATCGGCGCCCAGATTGAGCCCATGCACCCGGTCCTTGACGTCACTGCGTGCGGTCAGCATCAACACCGGCAAGGTTTTGCCCCGCGCGCGCAAACGCGCCAGCACCTCAAAGCCATCCATTCGCGGCAGGCCCACGTCCAGAATGGCCATCGCATAGTCTTCGCTGCTCAGTGCCAGGTCAGCGGCCACACCATCGTGCAGGACGTCCACGGTCAGGCCAGTACTTTTCAACGCTTGAGCAACACTCTCGGCCAACTGCAACTGATCCTCGACCAAAAGAACACGCATCGGATTTACCTCATTATTTTTGTTCAGGCCTGTGGCTCTGTGCGCGAAGTGTACAGACGCAAACGGGGCTGTGAACCCCAAATAAACACTGAAAGAAAACTGAAAGGTTCACGAAAGGTTGGCGGATTAGGATTCGCCAACAAACAGTTACATCTGTTGCGCAAATGATTTTTTAGCGCTGCGCAAAACACCTCGACGTGTTTTCGCCAATAAGAACAATAATGGAGCACACCGTATGCTGACGCCTCAGCCTATCGCCCTTTGCCTTCCTGCTTGCCCCGTCTTCGCTCACCGCCACACAGGCCTGCGAACGACATTCTGTTGCCCCTCGCTGTACCCATGACGCTGACGATGCACGGCACTTGCCCTGCGTAAACGTTGGCGATGGCCACGACTGATAACAGCACTTTTCTGCTCATTTAAAACAATAACTCCTGCGGAGACATTATGAATTTCTCACTGCGCTCTTTGGCTCTTGCTGCCGGCTGCATGTTGTTCGCTGGCCAATTGATGGCTGAACCTAAACGCCCTGAATGTATCGCCCCGGCCTCCCCTGGCGGCGGTTTTGACCTGACCTGCAAGCTGGTGCAAAGCGCACTGGTAAACGAAAAACTGCTCAGCAAACCGATGCGCGTGACCTACATGCCGGGTGGCGTGGGCGCGGTGGCGTATAACGCGGTAGTCGCGCAGCGCCCGGCAGACGCCGGCACGTTGGTGGCATGGTCCAGCGGTTCACTGCTGAACCTGGCACAAGGCAAGTTCGGGCGTTTCGATGAAGGCGCTGTTCGCTGGCTCGCGGCCGTCGGCACCAGCTACGGCGCGCTCGCCGTGAAAAAAGACTCGCCCTACAAGAATCTTGACGATCTCGTTCAAGCACTGAAAAAAGATCCGGGCAGTGTGGTGATTGGTTCTGGAGGCACAGTGGGTAGCCAGGACTGGATGCAGACAGCACTGGTCGCCAAAGCAGCAGGTATCAACCCGCGTGAATTGCGATACGTAGCGCTGGAAGGCGGCGGCGAAATCGCCACGGCCTTGCTGGGCGGCCATATCCAGGTCGGCAGCACCGATATTTCCGACTCCATGCCTCACATCCAGAGCGGTGACATGCGCCTGCTGGCGGTCTTCGCCGATGAGCGTCTCGACGACCCGCAAATGAAAGAGATCCCGACCGCCAAAGAACAGGGCTACGACATCGTCTGGCCGGTGGTGCGCGGCTTCTACTTGGGGCCAAAAGTCAGCGATGCCGACTATGCGTGGTGGAAAGAGACCTTCGACAAACTGCTGGTGTCCGAAGACTTCGCCACCTTGCGTGATCAGCGCGAACTGTTTCCGTTCTCGATGACCGGCCCGGAGCTGGACGCCTACGTGAAGAAACAAGTGACTGATTACAAAGTCCTGGCCAAGGAATTTGGCCTCATTCAGTAACCGTCGCTGATCGCTGACTGTGCCCTTTACCGTGGGGCACAGCCCTGGAGTGAACCATGCTCTTACAACGTGTTTTTGCCTCGGCGCTGCTCATCGTCTGCCTCTGTCTGGCGGCGATGGCCTGGCCCTATCAGGCGTCTTTTTCTTACGAACCGGTCGGCCCACGCGCCTTCCCGCTGTTGATGCTCGGCCTGATGAGCCTGGGTTTGATCTACATGATCTTTCGCCCCTCGCCGGTGGTGCACAGCGAAGATGACCCGCAACTGGATCGCGAAACCCTGATCAAAATCGGCCTGTGTGTCGTGCTATTGCTGATCTTTGCCGGCACCTTCGAAACCCTCGGTTTTGTCCTCAGCGCCATCTTGGCCGGCATCCCGATGGCACGCCTGTATGGCGGCCGCTGGTTGCCGAGCATTGTGATCATCAGCCTGATGAGCGTCGGTCTTTATCTGCTGTTTGATAAAGCGATGGACGTTCCGCTGCCGCTTGGCCTGCTCGAAGTTCTGGAGAACTGATATGGATACTTTTAGCTATTTGGGCCAGGGCTTCGGCGTCGCGCTCAGCCCTTACAACCTGGTTACGGCACTGTGCGGCACCTTGATCGGCACCGTAGTCGGCCTGCTGCCCGGCCTTGGCCCGATCAACGGCGTGGCCCTGCTCATCCCGATTGCCTTCGCCCTCGGCCTGCCGCCAGAGTCCGCGCTTATCTTGTTGGCCGCGGTGTACCTGGGCTGCGAATACGGCGGGCGTATCAGCTCGATTTTGCTGAACATCCCCGGCGAAGCATCGACGGTCATGACCACCCTTGACGGCTACCCAATGGCCCGTAAAGGCCTGGCCGGCGTGGCGTTGTCGCTCTCGGCCTGGAGCTCGTTCATCGGCGCATTCATTGCCACCTGCGGCATGGTGCTGTTTGCCCCGCTGCTGGCCAAATGGGCGATTGCCTTCGGCCCGGCAGAATACTTTGTGCTCATGGTGTTCGCGATTGTCTGCCTGGGCGGCATGGCCGGCGACCGACCGCTCAAGACGTTTATCGCAGCACTGATCGGCCTGTTTCTGTCGTGCGTCGGGATCGATGCCAACAGCGGTGTGTATCGCTTCACCGGCGATAACATCCACCTGACTGACGGCATCCAGTTTGTCGTGTTGGTGCTCGGGCTGTTTTCCATCAGCGAGATTCTGCTGTTGCTGGAAAAAACCCATCGCGGCCAGGAAGCCGTGAAAGCCACCGGCCGTATGATGTTCAACCTCAAAGAAGCCTCCGCGGTGTTCGTAGTGAACATCCGCTGCGGTTTGCTGGGCTTCATCATGGGCGTGCTGCCGGGTGCCGGTGCAACCTTGGCCAGTGCTGTTGCCTACATGACGGAGAAACGTCTGGCCGGTGCCACAGGCACATTCGGTCAAGGTGACTCGCGTGGTCTGGCGGCACCCGAAACCGCTATCGGCGCTTCGGCGTGCGGTGCCCTGGTCCCGATGCTGACACTCGGTGTACCGGGTTCCGGCACCACGGCGGTGATGATCGGCGCCTTGTCGCTGTACAACATCACCCCGGGCCCACTGCTGTTTGAACAGCAACCGGACATTGTCTGGGGCCTGATCGCTTCGTTGTTCATCGCCAACATCATGCTGGTGATCCTCAACATTCCGATGATCCGCATCTTCACGCGCATTCTGGCCGTGCCTAACTGGGCACTGGTACCGGTGATTGCCATCATCACGGCGATTGGCGTGTATGCCGTGCACGCAACCACCTTCGACTTGTTCTTGATGATCGCCATCGGCATCTTCGGTTATATCCTGCGCAAGCTCGACTTCCCGCTGTCGCCGGTCCTGCTGGGGTTCATCCTGGGCGGGCTGATGGAGCAGAACCTGCGTCGGGCGCTGTCGATTTCCAATGGTGCACTGGAGATTTTGTGGGCCAGCCCGATCACCATGAGTGTCTGGGGCCTGACCGCCGTGATGCTGCTGTTCCCTATCGTGCGTATCTGGCGCAAGCGCAGCGCCAAACGCCACACCACAGCCAATGCCTGAATCAGGCGTTAAAGGCTGCGAGTAACACCGCCGCCAGTCGCCCTGACTGGCGGTTGCCTTTATGGCAACCCATTAAAACGCCTGGCGGGCGCCCTGCTCGCCAGGTAACGAGTTGATCACCAACTTTTGTGCAATCAACTTAAACACCCATGCAAGCGTATGTATAAAACACTCGCATCTATGTAGGAATATTCCATTACTGTCATGGACATTCCTACAACCTTGCCACGTTGTTGAGTCGTCAGCAGACCGATTATTTTTAGCACATCAAGAATGATCTTCTCGTCCGGCACACTCCTCAATGCAAGGGCAACATATGAAAAAGTGCAGTTTTTCCAGGCGACCACTCTCGCCGGATACACCCTCTACATCGCCTGATTTCATACCCTCTCTAACGCCTAAAGAGCATGAAGTCCTCAGTTGGTGCGCCCAAGGAAAAACCAGTGCCGAGGTGGCGCTCATTCTGAACAGATCAGAAACAACGATCAATTTTCATATCGCCAATGTACGAATGAAATTCGGCGTCACGTCACGTCACGCCGCCGTCATCAAAGCCATTAAGCTCGGCATGCCGCTGCTGCCTTAGCGGGCAATAAAAAGGCGTGCCAAGGACTATAAGCATGAGCCTATCAACATCCTCTCTCTCACTATCAGACTGCACCAGCGATGATGCGTTTTGGCCCCCCATCAACTTGACATCGCTCAGGAAGGCACTGTCCTTGAGTTCAAGTATCAGTGAAGGGCGGCTTAGAACAGCAGCGCACGGTGCAACTGCCACCGTCAATAAAGCACTGACCGTGTGGCAGCAGCATGTTCAACAACAAGGTTATGGGTATTTAGAAGAAGTACCCGCCCCCACTGTCAATAACTGTTCCGTGTTGGTGGCTCACTACCTCAGCGCTGTTGAAGCCACTGCAGCCATTGAGCTTTATCAGCACTTTAAAATTGAAAAGTGCGGACGCCGCTGTTCTATGAATGAACCGTCTGCCGCCCATTTGTTCACGCATGAGTACCGACATCATGACGAATGAAATGATTAGATTGGCTTCGTACTGGTATCTGGAAATCGGGCTTGCGATGATCGCGATGATCGACCGTGATGCAGTGTTTGGTGCCTGCCTGGGGGCGTGGGTGGTCACCAGTGCACGCAGGTCTCTCAAGGGCTGGCAACATGCAGGCTCCTTCCTGCTGAGCGCCTGCGTCGGTTATTTATTCACCCCTGTTGCCCTGCCACACTTAAACGGTTTATCCGTGGGAGTCACTGCATTTATTTGCGCACTGGTGGTCATACCCATCAGCATAAAACTCATGATTTGGGTGAGCTCTGCAGATATTTTCGATGTACTGCGACGTTTTAAAGGGCCTAAATAAATTAACGGCGAGCGGCATCATACTCAAGACGGGCTGACAGCTCTTCAACTTGACGAAGCAACAGATAAAGCTGTTGTTTTTCTTCGGCCACTTTATACACAACGCGTTGATCGGAGCGTTTTAATGTTCGAAACATCAATACCATTTTTCGTTCATGTTCCGACAGCCTGCCTACGGATTCGACCACCGTCGCCGGCGACTGCAATAACATTGGACCCTGACCACCAAATAGCCAGTCAAGCGAGACACCATGTGCGCTGGCAAGTTCCATACACACCGAGTAAGGAATGCGATCACGCCCTTTCCAACTACTGAGTGTTTGCGGACTTACTCCCAGAATCTCAGAAAGCCCGGAGTCTGTTTTAACGCGGGTTATTTTTTTCAACCGTCCAAGTATTTCAATAGATTTACTGCTACTCAATTTGAATTTTTCCAATTTGACATTGTTGTGTTTTTTGGCAGAATTTACGCGTATTGAGTATTTTTTAGTTATAGATATGTAACATTTCCCATCAAAACAAAAGACTATTGAAACAGCCCATTAGGAAAAAACAAACACATAAAGAAAACCAGAAAAAAAGATTACTTATCCGGAGTCATAATTCTTACAAGAACAGTTAAAAAGGATTACTCATCATCAAAAAACTGACTAACCCCGACATAAGGTGTCAGCCTGCATGATCAACGGATTGATCTTTCTTTGAAATTAACGTGCTTATTCAAACGAGCACACAACAATAGTTCAATTGGAGTCAGTCATGAGCACCTATAAAATGGTTTGTCCGCATTGCTTAAGCAGAATGCGTATTCGCACCAGCGAAGGTCGACATATCTTCTTACGCG
This sequence comes from Pseudomonas sp. FSL R10-1350, assembly GCF_009600525.1. Taxonomy (NCBI): domain Bacteria; kingdom Pseudomonadati; phylum Pseudomonadota; class Gammaproteobacteria; order Pseudomonadales; family Pseudomonadaceae; genus Pseudomonas; species Pseudomonas sp. FSL R10-1350. The sequence goes on along the minus strand of NZ_WIVR01000007.1, from coordinate 65,343 downwards.
TCGCTTATTTGCAATGCACAACCGAAGCCTGCGGCTGGTCAGTCAGGGCAGAATTTGAAATGACCCATGAGCTGTCTCCCAGTGGTATGCCGAACCCGGACGTGCGCCTGCCGGGTGTCAATCAGGAGTTGCGCCAAGCGGCGCTACCCTCCGAAAAAATCACTGCCGAGGGCGCCCGCGCATGACTCTTATTTATTCGCAAATCGAAGACCACCCCTACCTTCAGCAAGCTGCGCTGGTGTTCTTGCAACGTTATCAGGCTCAGCACCCCGGTAACGATCAGGTGCTTTTTTGCAAGGCAGTTCGGTATTTGGTCACGACGTTTGAATTAAGCACAGCGCTTGCGGAAAAGCTGGTCAGTCATGCCTATGGCGATTTAAAAACCATTCATGAACGACGACGTCTGGACGTCAGTGCCAGCAGCGACACGCTCGCTGTGATTACCGACCCGGCCAACGGCATGACCTGGGCTGTGCCTGTCGCCGCAATAGTCGGCAGAGTGATTGAGGCGCCCGATAACTGTCGCTTGCGCCTGGTCTGACCCGCACAGGCTCAGATCATTGCGCCTCAGCACACCAGGCGCCTTACCTGGTGTGCCAACGGCGTGTGAGCCCTGATCAAACAGGCGGTAACTTCCAGTCGATCGGGGTCAGGCCATTTTGCTCAAGGAACTTGTTGGTACGGCTGAAATGCCCATTGCCGATAAACCCACGGTAAGCCGACAACGGCGACGGGTGCACCGAGGTCAGCACCAGATGTTTAGTCGCATCGATCAGCTTTTGCTTACTCTGCGCATGGGCACCCCAAAGCAAAAAGACCAGCTGTGGTTGCTGCTCACTGACGATTTGAATAATGCGATCGGTAAAACGCTCCCAGCCTTTTTTGGCATGGGAGGCGGCAATCCCCCGCTCCACAGTCATCGTCGTGTTAAGCAACAACACGCCCTGATCCGCCCAGGACTGCAAACAGCCGTGAGGCGCGATATCAATATTCAAGTCACGCTTGAGTTCTTTATAGATATTGACCAGCGAAGGCGGCACTGCGACACCCGGCTGAACCGAGAAACACAAACCATGAGCCTGGCCAGGCCCGTGATAGGGGTCCTGCCCCAAAATGACCACTTTGATGTTGTTCAGCGGCGTTGAGTTCAGCGCATTGAAAATCAACGGCCCGGGCGGGTAGATTTCTTTGCCGGCGGCATGTTCCTGGCGCAAAAAATCGCGCAGCTCACCCATGTAGGGCTCATCGAACTCCTCACGCAAAGCCTGCTTCCAGGCAGCTTCAAGTTTTATACGATCATCCGACGTCATGGCTACACCCTTAAAAACAATGCCGCGGACACTAGAAAAGCTCGCTCCCATTGTCAATTGATCAATACCCGCAGCGCAGACTGACGATACGCACGCCAGCCTGCGACGCAGGGATTAGTCGCGTTACGTGCTCTGTGTTTTATCGACCTCCCCAGCCTCGGCCGTACCCTCCCCCATAACCATAGTGATACCCAGGTCCTGGGCCCCAGTAGTGTGGCGACGGGGCGTAGTAAGGGTGCGGGTAGACGTAATAAGGTCGGTAAACGCCGTAGTAATAAGGTGCTGGCACCGTATAAACATCAGAGCGATAAACGCTGTAACCCGAGTTATAAGGCACACACGCAGACACAGCCAAACCCAATACAACAATAGTGAGTAGACGTCGGAACATGGCGGCCTCCTGGACCGCGAAGGGGCACGATCCAGCGGCGCTGGACGGCGCCAAACAGCAATGCTGCCTGACGATTTATATGACCGCAAAAAGCAGACTCAGTGCCATGCAACACTAACCCTCAGACCAGTGGCCAGGCCAGTACGCGACAAGGTGTATAGCGCAGCGCCATTGCACAAGGCATACACTGGCGCCACCGATGCCAGCCACTCCACGGACACCCGACATGACAGCCCCCAACCTCTGCCCCGCCTGTGGTGCGCGTAATGACTGCTCTATGGCCAGTGCACAGACCGAGCACCTGCCCTGCTGGTGTTACAGCGTCAGCATTGATCCTGAGATCTTGCGGGCTTTGCCGCCCGAGCAACGCAACAGCGCATGCCTGTGCCCCCGCTGCGCCGACGTACTCAGCCAATTACCTCCAGCGCCCCCAAAACACCTCGCGTAAGATACAGGCCTGTATCTCTTGTGATTGATCGCTATGCGCGTAGACCGATTTCTGAGCAACCTGCCCCAGTTCAACCGCCAGCAGGCTCGCTTGTTGCTGATTGAAAAGCGCGTGCGGGTTGATGGCCAGATCGTCTCTGACCCGCACCATGACATTCGCGAGTTCAGCCGGGTTGAGCTCGATGAACACGTGTTGCAAGTCGGCAAACCCGCGCGTTATTTCATGCTGCACAAACCGCCTGGCTGCGTCAGCGCCACCCAAGACCCCGAGCACCCGACCGTGCTCGATCTGCTGAACGAAGACGACAAGCACGACTTGCACATCGCGGGTCGACTGGACTTCAACACCAGCGGCTTGATGCTCATCACCAATGACGGTCATTGGTCTCGCCACCTGACGCAACCACAAACCAAACTACCCAAGGTGTACTACGTCGAAACTGAACAAGACATCACTGACGCTTACATCACCCGGTTCGAACAGGGCGTATATTTCGCCTACGAAGACCTGACCACCTTGCCTGCCACACTTGAACTGCTCGGCCCACGCTCGGCGCGCTTGAGCATTGTGGAAGGTCGCTATCATCAGGTTAAACGCATGTTTGGCTACTTCGACAATAAGGTCGTGCGCCTGCACCGTGAAAGCATTGGCCCGCTGATGCTCGACAGCCGACTCGCCCCGGGCGAATACCGCGCGTTGACGTCTGAGGAAATCCAGCAGTGCTGCCCTGCGATGCAACCGCTGTAGAAGCGAGCTTGCCTCGCGATCTTTTGATCGTTGAAAAGATCGCGAGACAAGCTCGCTCCTACAGATGTGAACTGCGCTTAAGGCCACGCCTGCCTGTCACAATCGCGGCGCATTATCAGTCTGACAGACGCTCGATTCACTGGAGTCAGACCCATGATGAAGCCCGAAATCGCTGTGCTCGACATTCAGGGGCAGTATCGAATTCACACTGAGTTCTACCGCTCTGATACCGCGCAAAACACCATCATTCTGGTCAATGGGTCGATGTCCACAACAGCATCGTTCGCCCAAACCGTCAAAAACCTGCACCCGCACCTCAACGTCGTCCTTTACGATCAGCCCTACGCAGGCCAGTCCAAACACCATAACCGGCATCAGACCCCTCTGACCAAAGAACTGGAAGCCGACGTGCTTCTGGAGTTGATTGAGCACTTCGACGCCCAATACGTGCTGTCATTCTCATGGGGAGGCACCGCCGCGCTGACCGCGCTGGCCAGCTCACCCCGGCGTATCGAAAAAGCCGTCATCAGCTCATTTTCGCCCCTCATCAATGTCCCCATGCGCAACTACCTGGAGCGCGGCCGCCGCTGCCTGGCAGACTGCAACCGCACGCAGGTCGGCAATCTGGTCAACGACACCCTGGGCAAACACCTGCCTTCCCTGTTCAAGCGCTTCAACTATCGGCACGTCAGCACCTTGGCCGAACACGAATACGCGCAGATGCACTTTCACATCAACCAGGTGCTGAGCGGCGACCCTCAGTGCTATCTCAAGGCCACACAACGCATTGAAATACCGGTGCTGTTCATCAATGGCGAATGGGACGAATACACCGCCGCCAATGACGCACGGCAATTCGCACACGCGATCCGCGACAGCCAATTTGTCAGCGTAGAAAACACTGGACACTTTCTGGACATGGAACACAAACAGGCCAGCCACATCAGCAAGATTGCCTTGCTCGACTTTTTAAAACCGCCAGCGCCTGTCATCACAAGGCCCGCACAGCGACTGTCGATAGCGCTGTAACGGTGCTTGAAACACGAAAAGGTTTTAACCAACACCCTGAAATGCACGTTTCAAGAATAAAAAACTTCTCATCAAGGCCGACTTCTGGTAAAAAGTTAGCCGCTTTGAGCGGGTATAGTTTAGTGGCAAAACGAAAGCTTCCCAAGCTTTAGTTGAGGGTTCGATTCCCTCTACCCGCTCCAATTCTGCTTCTCCCTCGTTGTCCAGTATTCTCCTCTCCAGCTATCCACGCCCGCCCTCAGCCTCCAAACATCTCTTCCGACAAGCCACTCATACTCCTCATACGCAATGGGTCGTCGTTTGCGTACTGAAATTCGTTGGCTACCCCTTCAAGATTGGACCGGATCATCCTGTATCCACAGCGCCAGACTTGGAGAAATACCTTGCTGACTGACGGTCTTTACAACGGCTTTTTTATGCATAGAAAATATGCATAATGAGAGCATTCAGGATTCAATACGACAGGGCCAAAAACCTCGCCAATCAGCAAAAGCACAAAGGCATTAGTTTGGCTGATGCGGAGCAAGTGTTTTACGACGAGGCTGGCGTAACTATTCAGGACCATGACCACGACGAAGAACGCTGGGTCACCATGGGGCTGGATGCAAAGGGCCGTGTACTGGTTGTCGCCTATACGTATCGAGATCCGCATTTTGTGCGCGTCATCAGTGCCAGACTGGCAACCAAACATGAACGACGCCAGTACCAGGAGGCTTGAACCATGAAAGACGAATACGATTTCAGTACTGGCAAACGCGGCGCGGTTGCCAGCAGCAAAGGCAAGACACGTATCACCATCATGCTCGACGATGTCGTGATTGAAGCAGCCCGCAACCGCGCGGAAAGTGCGGGTACAGGCTATCAGACGTTGATCAATAACCTTCTCCGACAAGCATTGGTCTCTGAAGACGCGCACAACCTGGCCCCTGCTCCGAAAAAACGAGCCAGTACGTTGTAGGTGATTAACGATGGGATCAGCCAGTCAGATGTCGAAGCGTTGGAGCAACAACTCATCGCTGTCGCCGTCGAATTAAATCGAGTTTTAGGCACGCCAAAACCGAGCAAATCCAAGGCTAATGAATACCTTTAAGAAGGTACGCAGTTGCCTCACTAGCAACAGGCTGTAGGAGCGAGCTTGCCTCGCGATCTTTTAAAGATCAAAAGATCGCGAGACAAGCTCGCTCCTGCAGATTGGATTTACAACACGCTCTCACGCAGTTGCGGAAAGACCTTCGACACTTTGTTCAGCAGGTAGTCGCCATATTCCCCGTTGAAGGCGTGCACGTTGGCCTGGTCCCAGCGTTGGGCGCTGTCGTCTTGTTGTTCAACCGCAGGCAAGCCTTCAATGGGCTGGACCCGCGCGCGGTAGTTGGGGTCGAAGAACAGCGGGAATGACAGGCGGTCCGAACCCGAGGTGTTGCGCGCCACGCGATGCGGTGTCGAGCGGTACAGGCCGCCGGTCATGCGGTCGAGCATGTCGCCGATGTTGCACAGAAACGCGCCGGGGATCGGTGTCGCTTCAATCCAGCCTTGCGGGGTGCGCACTTGCAGGCCGCCTATGCTGTCCTGATGAAGGATGGTCAGCAGCCCGTAATCAGTGTGCTCGCCCACGCCCCATTGCACATCCAGCCCTTCTGGCACGGGTTGCGAGGGGTAATTGAACAGCCGGAACAGTATCAGCGGGTCGGCGGTGTAGCGGTCGTGGAAATACTGCGCGTCCAGCCCCAGGCTCAGGGCGACGCCTTCGAGCAGCCGATGCCCAAGCTGAGTCACCGCCTCCATGTAGGCAAGAATGGTCTCGCGAAAACCAACAACATCCGGGAACAGGTTTGCACCATGCACCGGGGTCCTGGCCACGACTTCGGGTGCCGTGTCGCCCAGCTCAGTGCCCAGATACAAGCCCTCTTTCCAGTCGGGGCGGTTTGAGGTCAGTTCGCCGCCCAGCGGAAAGTAACCCCGCCAGGCACGTCCGCCGAGCTCCATGCGCCAGCGCAATTTGGTGGCTTCGTCCAGGGCAAAAAACTCATGGCTCAAGGCTTCAAGGCGCTGAACCAGTGCCGGGTCAATGCCATGCCCGACGACATAGAAAAACCCCTGTTCGCGGCAGGCGCGGCTGATCTGCTCGGCGACGTCACTGCGCCCGCTTGCAGTGAACAATGGCGCCACATCAATGATGGGTAACTCTCGGATCGCAGTGCTCATGACCACTCAGCCCTCAAACGGCAGACGAAAAAGGTGTACGGATATCCGCCAAAAATTTCTGCGTGCGCGGATGTTCCGGGTTCTGGAAAAAGCTTTCGGCAGGCGCTCGTTCGAGTACCCGGCCCTGGTCCATAAATAAAACCCGGTCGGCCACTTCACGGGCAAAGCCCATCTCGTGGGTCACCACGACCATGGTCATGCCATCGCGGGCCAAGTCGCGCATCACCAGCAACACTTCACCGACCATCTCCGGGTCGAGCGCACTGGTCGGCTCGTCAAACAGCATCAGCGGTGGGCGCATCGCCAGCGCCCGGGCAATGGCCACGCGCTGCTGCTGACCACCGGATAAATTGATCGGAAAGGCACTCGCCTTGTGCGCAAGGCCCACACGGTCGAGTAACGCCATGGCTTCTTTTTCAGCGTCTGCCCGGCTCAGGCCGCGCAGACGAATCGGCGCCAGCGTGCAGTTTTCCAGCACGGTGAGGTGCGGGAACAGGTTGAACTGCTGAAACACAAAGCCGATGTGTGAGCGGAACTGGTTAAGGTCCAGGTCCTTGGCGTGGATGTCCTGGCCATCTATCAGAATGCGCCCGGACTTGATCGGCTCCAGGCGATTGAGGGTGCGGATCAAGGTCGACTTGCCCGACCCCGACGGCCCGCAAATCACGACTACCTCGCCCTTGGCAATGTGCTCATCGACATCCACCAGTGCCTGATAGGTGCCGTACCACTTGTTAACTTTTTCCAGGCGAATCATCAGGTCACCTTGCTGTTGTCAGTTAAGGAAACACGTTGCGTCTGACGCCGCTCCAGCCAGAAGGCGAAACGTGACAGGCCAAAGCACAATACAAAATACGTGAGCCCCAGAATCAGGTAGACCTGAGCCGGCATGGTGAACACTTGGGTGTTGATCTGCGAGGCGATAAAGGAGATTTCCGTGAGGCCAATGATGTAGCCCAATGAGGTTTCTTTGATCGTCGAGACAAACTGGTTAACCAGCGACGGCAGCATGGTGCGCAGCGCCTGTGGCAGGACCACCCAGCGCATCGTGCGCCAGTAGCCGAACCCCAGCGAACGCGATGCCTCCACCTGCCCGCGGTCCAGCCCCTGCACCCCGGCGCGAACGATCTCTGACAGGTACGCCGCGTCGAATATCACTAGTGCAATCAGCATGGTGGTGAATTGATCGGTCTTGAACCCGGTGAGGCTGGGCAGAAAAAAGTACGCCCAAAAAATCACCATCAATAACGGGGTGCCACGCACCACAAACACCAGCGCCGTGACCGGCCAACGCAGCCAGCGCCACGGGCTGAGCCGCGCCAGGCCGAACAGCACACCCAGCGGCATCGCCAATACCAGCGCGGCAGACGCCAGGATCAAGGTCAGCGCCAACCCGCCAAGCGGACCGTTGGGGTATTGACCGACCAGGAAGTACACCCAGTACGAATCGATCAACTCTAATGTGGTCATCGTGATTTCGCCTGCACGTAGCGGTGTTGATACCACGCCGCAGCACCGGTAATCAGCAGCGACACGCTGAGATAGGCCGATGTGGCAAAGGCAAAGGATTCAAGGCTGCGGAATGTTGCGGTTTCAACCTGCCCGGCCTGATACATCAACTCGGCCACACCGACTACCGTGGCGATGCTGGTGTTTTTCCACAGATTGAGGGTTTGCGAGATCAGCGGCGCGACGGTCACCCGCAAAGCTTGCGGCAAGACCACCAAACGCATGCTCGCCAGATAACCAAAGCCCAGGGCACGCCCGGCTTCCAGTTGCACAGTGGGGATCGCCCGGATACCGCTGCGAATGTCTTCGCTCATAAAGGCTGCGGTGTACAGCGTCAGTGCGACGATGGCACTGATGGCCTCGATGTTGCCGGCGTAGAGCCACTCGCGAAAGGACTCGGGCAAAAACTCGGGCGCCGCGAAATACCAGAACAGCATGTGCGCCAGCAGCGGAATATTGCGGATGGACTCGACGTAGGCAAAACCCAGCCATTGCAGCGGCCGCACAGGTGACAGGCGCAGCAAGGCAATAAACAGGGCCAACGGAAGTGCGCACACTAACGTGACACAGGCGAGCTTGATGGACAGCATCAAGCCACTGAGCAGCATGTCGTGGTATTGACCGCTCAGGAGTAACGAATAATCAAAATCCAGCATCTCGCGCAAAACTCTTGGAGACCGGCCGGCCATTCATTGGCGTTGCCTGGGGTTACCAGACCAGCAATGTCATGACCGGCCCGCCTAATGGCAGCGGTTACTCAACCTGATCGGAGTCGATCTTGAAATGGCGCTCGGCCTGGTTCGATTTGGTGCCCGGGCCGTACCATTTCAGGTACAGCTTCTCGGCTTCGCCCGAGCTTTCAAGTCGCGCAAGAGTCTTGTCGACAGCCACTTTCAAGTCGCCGCTGTCTTTGGGCAATGCCAGCGCCAGCGCTTCGGTGCTGAGGTTTTCAGGGAGAATTGCGTAACCTTTGGCGCCCGCACCGATCTTCGCAAAATCGTTGGTCAGCGCAGATTCATCATCGACAAACGCCTTGCCTTTACCTTGCTGCAACGCTAGCAGTGCTTGTTGCGAAGTGTCGAAGGTCACGACTTTAGCGGTCGGCAGCGCCTTGAGGATGTTGGGTTCCTGAGTACCGCCTTTGACGGTGAGGATTTTTTCTCCGGCCAGTTGATCAAGTGCCGTCACGCCGCTGGATTTCTTCACCATGGCTTTTTGCCCGGTGATCAACACTGAATACGAGAAATCGACCAGCGCCTCACGTTCTTTGTTGTGGGTCAGAGAAGCGGCCAGCAGATCGACGCGGCCCTGCTGCAACTCTGGAATCCGCGCAGCTACGGCGATCTGCTTGTAGACCGGCTTGACGCCCAGGTCCTTGGCAATTTCATTGCCCAGATCAATCTCATAACCAATGATCTGACGGGTCTTGGGGTCAACGAAACTGTTGGGCTCATCAGTACCCAAGGTACCGATCACAATCTCGCCCTTGTTTTTGATGGAGGCGACATCGGCAAAAACGCCAGCGCTCACGAGAGACAAAGCAACTGCAACGGCCGAACTCAGAAGGCTAATTCTCATCTCAGGATCTCAGAAGAAAAACTTAAGAACGTGACCCCGCCACTGATCAGCAGTGCAGGCCATTAGCCTTGAAGTCTAACAACCCGAACCATTGGTAATAAAAGAACTATTTAATATATCTATATCGCATTAATGATTGTCGGACAGCTGTGACGAGCGCCATTCCTCCCTGTGGGAGCGGGCTTGCTCGCGATGCAAGCGACTCGGTCTATCTGTTACACCTTGTCGATCCAATCGCGAGCAAGCCCGCTCCCACAGAGTACAGACGCTTTAATTCCCCTTCATCGCCGCCGTCAGCTTGTCGACGTTGTAGCGGAACATTTGTGCATACGTTGGCGCCGGGCCATCGGCAGGTGACAACGATTCAACGTAAAGCTCGCCACCCGGCTGCGCGCCGCTGGCATCAGCGATTTGCTTGACCAGCCGCGGGTCGCTGGAGTTTTCGAAGAAGTAGGTGCTGACGTGTTCTTGCTTGATCTGTTTGATCAGCTTGGCCACGTCCGAAGCCGACGCTTCAGTCTCGGTCGAAAAGCCCAGCGGCGACAGGAAGGTCACGCCGTAGGCATCGCCGAAGTAACCAAACGCATCGTGCGAGGTCAGGACCTTGCGTTTGTCACTAGGGATTGCCTGGACCTGCGCGCGGGCATAAGCATCCAGTTGCTCCAACTGCTGGATGTACTGCTCGCCTTTGGCCTGATAATCGCTGGCATTGGCCGGGTCAGCCTTTTGCAAGGCGCTGATGATGTTACGCACATACACCACACCGTTCGCCGCACTGTTCCAGGCATGCGGATCGGTGATGCGCTTGCCGTCTTCTTCCATGCTGCGGGTCTTGATGCCATTGGACAGCACCACCGGCTGGCCCTGGTAACCCGAGGCCTTGATCAAGCGGTCAAGCCAGCCTTCCAGGTGCAGACCGCTGACAAACACCAGATTGGCCCGCTTCAACGCCTGCGCGTCATTGGGCGTTGGCTCGTAGGCATGCGGATCGCCGTTAGGGCCGATCAGCGAGGTCACGTGCACATGGTCACCGCCCACGTTCTGCACCATGTCGGCAAGCACGGTGAATGACGCCACCGCTTCGATGGGTTTTGCCTGGGCAAGACCGGCCATACTCGACAATGCAAAAACAGCAGCCAGCAGCATTTTTGGCTTCATGCGAATCCCCTTTGGGTGAGTGTCGGAAATCAGTGGGTGAGATGCGTTTTCGGGAGCAAGCGACGGACAATTCCACTGCGGCCAAACAGCAGCGAAATCACATAAAAAGCACTGGCGGTCAGCACAATCGCCGGGCCGGAAGCGACGCCGGCATGAAACGAAACGATCAAACCAATAAAGCCCGAGAGCGTGGCGACCACGGTCGAAATGATCATCAGCGCACTTAATGATGTGGCCCAGAACCGCGACACGGTGGCCGGGATGATCATCATGCCCACCGCCATCAACGTGCCCAGCGCTTGAAAACCGGCTACCAGATTGAGCACTACCAGCAGCAAAAACAGCACGTGATACAGCGAGCCTTTACCCCCCACCGCACGCAGGAAGCCGGGGTCGAAACACTCCAGTATCAGCGGTCGATAAATCAGGGCGAGCACGATCAAGGTGAATGAGGCGATGCAGCCGACCATGAAAATGGCCTGGCTGTCGATGGCCAAAATGGTGCCGAAAAGTACGTGCAGCAGGTCCACGCTGGAACCATGCAACGAGACAATCAACACCCCGGCAGCCAGCGAAGTGAGGTAAAAACTCGCGAAACTGGCGTCTTCGCGCAAGGTCGTAAAGCGGCTGACCAACCCGGCCAGTAACGCCACCAACAACCCGGCGATCAACCCGCCAAAGCCCATGGCGGGCAATGACAAACCGGCGAACAAAAAGCCGACTGCCGCACCGGGCAATACCGCGTGGCTCATCGCATCACCGACCAGGCTCATGCGTCGCAACATCAACAACACACCCACCGGACCGGAGCCGATACCCAGCGCCAGGCAAGCCACTAAGGCGCGGCGCATAAAGCCAAATTCAACAAACGGTTGCACGACCATCTGATACAGCATCATGAAGGCTGCTCCTCGTTCATATCGCAGGCCGTGGCATCGTCACTCCAGTACTCGGCCATGTTGCGCGCGCGGCGCAAATTGTCGGCGTGCAACACAGTCGCGGTATCGCCCCAGGCAATCGCCTCGCGCGCCATCAGCAGCGTATTGGGGAAATGTTTGCGCACCTGTTCGATGTCATGCAGCACCGCGATCACGGTGCGGCCCTGACCGTGCCAGTCGCGGATCAGTTTGAGCAGGTCTTGAGTGGTGCGGGCATCAATGGCGGTAAAGGGTTCGTCCAGCAAAATCACCGAGGCGTTCTGCATCAACAAGCGCGCAAACAGCACCCGCTGAAACTGCCCGGACGACAACGAGCCGACACTGCGATCTTCAAACCCTTCAAGCCCGACGGCGATCAACGCCTCCTGGGCCTGCCGGGCTTGCTCACGGCTGACGCCACGAAAGGCACCGATGCTGCGCCATGCGCCCATCAGCACCGTATCGACAACATTCAGGGGGAAGCTGCGATCGATCTCGGCCGCTTGCGGCAAATAACCAAGATTGCGCAACGCCAGATTCCCGCGATCCACCCGCCCGGCGGCGGGCTTTAGCGTGCCGGCAATGGTTTTGATCAGCGTCGACTTGCCGGCACCGTTAGGGCCGACAATCGCAGTCAGGCTGCCTGCATCGAAGCAACCGCTGATGTGATGCACCGCCGGTCGGCGCTCATAGGTGACGGTCAGGTCATCCAGGCTAATGCTCGCTGCACTCATGGAATCGCCACCGCCCAGGCGATGCCCAGCCACAGCACCACCAACACACACAACGAGGTTAACAGTCGCTTACCCGCAGACTGGGCCAGCGCAGAACTGACAATGCCTGCAACAAGGGGGGATCGGGGAGTCTTCACGCGGGTCGCTCGAAATATAATGTAATGATATTACATCCCAGCAAACTGTTATGCCTAGTGAATACATGCTACTGGCCAGCGAAATCTGTACAGCCTGCACCCGCAGCAAATCCGCACTCAGCAGAAAACGCGGCTGTATCAAGCACTTGCCTGAGGCGCGTGCCATTTTGTCGCACCACCCTTGATCGCTTGATTGACGCGGCGTGGCGCCTCGCCAGAACGCAGGCTCGGTACACATCGCTGTGAGTCGAGAAAAAGCAGTGGTAGATTCCCGCCCCATGAGATTTGCCCGTGACCACCGTTCGCTCGTTGCCTGGATGCTGCTGGCTTTCATCCTGTTCAACGGCCTCGCCTGCAGTATCTGCCACGGGCAGATGCTCGGTGCGTTTTCGCGGGCACCTACACGGATGGAGTGCGGCATGAGCCACACCCCCAGCCATGCCATGAAAGGCATGTCGAAGATCAGCGACATGTCACCAACGTCCATGAAAGCCATGGAAGACACCTGCTCATTTGCCGCCTCGGTGGCTCAGGCGTTGATCTTCTTTATCGCACTGGGCTGGCTGATCCGCCGTGCACGCCCCACTCGAGCCCAGCCCCGTGACCCGCTCAAACCCCCGCCCCGCTACGTGATCCCCAGGCTTCAACCACAAGCCCCGTAACCCCACGTTCGTTCACGGCGCGCACCTGCGTCGCTCACTGATTCGACAACGTTATGCCGGCGCGCAGTGCGTGTGCGCGCGGCTTTGTGGTGAAAACATGTCTGAACACATTGTAAAAATGGCGCCTGTGGCGTCAGGGCACTTGCTCGCCCTGTTGAAACGTACCGGCTTGCCGATCAAACCGTTGCTGCTGGCCAGCGCCAGCATTTGGCAACTCCCGGCCCTGGCCGACGCCCCCACACCCGTGGTCCTCGAGGCGTTACAGGTCAACGCCACCGCGCTCTCCCCGCTGCAGGACCCGCTGCACCTGGATGAGCAGAACACCACCGGCAGCCGACTGGGCCTCACCGCCCGCGAAACCCCGGCCACGGTCGAGGTCAAAACTCAGCAAGACATGCAGGTCAAAGGCCTACGCACCACCAAAGAGGTGTTTTCCGACATCAACGGCGCCACGGTCGGCAACGTCCCGGGCAACCCGGCCGTACTGACAATGCGCGGCTTCAGTGGCAGTGCAATTAATGTGATGCAAGACGGCGTGCGCGTGGCGTCCTCGACCCTTGTCACCCGTGATGTCGACACCTGGAACTACGAGCGTGTCGAAGTGCTCAAGGGCCCGTCTTCGGTGTTGTCTGGCGAAGGCGCGCTGGGCGGCGCGGTGAACATGATTACGCGCAAGGCCAGCCTGGATGGCCAGCACGTGGACGGTATGTTCAGTGCTGGCAGTTTCAACACCCGGCGTGCCGCGATCGGGGTCAACCAGCCGCTGTCCGACACCGTGGCCGTGCGGGCGGACATCAGTTCGCTGAGTTCCGACAGCCTGTACGACATCGATCATCAGAACACCAGCGCTTTGGGCCTGACGGGCAGCCTGCTCTACACCCCCAATGACGACCTGTCGATGCTGTTTGCCATCGACCATTTCGACGATTCCTACGACTCGGCCTACCAAGGCTCGCCCTTGGTGGCCGCTTCCGCGGCGGGCCACGCCAGCGGTATCGTCAAAAACCCTTATGGCCTGGTCATCGACAAATCGGCCCGCTACCTGAACTACAGCCCGGACGGCGCGCACTCTGGGGCCCGCAGTACTGCGTTGCGCTGGACCACGGATTACCGCCTCAACGATGACTGGTCGCTCAACAACCTGGCCAGTTACTACACCGCAAGGCGAGATTTCTTTCTCTCGGGCGAGCAAACCTACAACCGCAGCACCGGACTGCTGGACCGCACCGACCAGCGCATCAGCCACGATCATCAGTTCTGGAGCGAACGCTTGAGCGCGACCAACGACACGCTGCTGGGCGATTTCCGTAACCGGTTTACGGTCGGTGGCGAATTTAACTACACCCGCTTCAGCAACCCCCGACAAAACGGCACCACTACTTCGGTTGACCCGCACAACCCGGATGTCGGCAGCTTCCCGTCCAGCGACAGCAACAACTGGCCCGGCGCCGGTAACAACGTGGTGTATCAGTCCAATATGGACACCACCGCGCTGTTTGCCGAAGACGCCTTCAACCTGACACCCGACTGGTTATGGGTCGGCGGCGTGCGCTACGAAGACATCGACCTGCGTCGTGCCATCACCGATCTCAACCTGGGCACCCGGCAGTCATTCAACCCGACCTACCGGCCGTTTTCATGGCGCATGGGCACGGTGTATAACCTGACGCCTGACGTGCAGCTTTACGCTCAGTACTCAACGGCCGTGACACCGGTGTCGTCCTTGCTGCTGATCTCGACCGCCAATGGCGGCTTCGACCTGTCCAAAGGGCGTTCAGTGGAAGTCGGCTTCAAGGCCAGTGCCTTTGACGGGCGTACCACGGTGCTGGGCTCGCTGTACTGGATTCGTCTCAATGACATTCTGACCCGCGACCCCAACGACGCGACGCTGACCATTCAAGGGGGCAGCCAGGTTTCCAAGGGCATGGAACTGAGCACATCGACCCAATTGACCTCGCAACTGCAGCTCGATCTGGGGGTTTCGCTGGTGGATGCGCGCTACGACGAACTGATCGAAGCGGGCGGCGCGGATCGCTCCGGCAACCACCCGGTCAACGTCCCGCACACCACCGCCAATGCCGCCGTGCTGTACCGTTTGAACACCTTGCCAGTGACGCTTGGGGCTTTCGTCAAGCACGCCAGCGGGTTCTACACCGACACGGCCAACACCTATTTTGTGGAGGGCCACACCACGCTGGATGCATCGATCAGTTATGAGCTGAAAAACGCCACCGTGACCTTGCGCGGCCGCAACCTCACCAACGCGTTCTATGGTGAGTATTCCGGCTATTCATCGACGCAGGTGTTTCTGGGAGCACCCCGCAGTGCCGAGTTGGGCGTAACGTTCAAGTTCTAACCGGGAGTGGCGTGTGAACGTCACCCACGTTCACACGCCAGTGTTGGAGGATCAATGGCCTTGCGCTTCACCCTTGATCCACTCAATGAACTGACGGGTCATTTCGCTGACGCCTTTTTGCCGCTGCGTCAGCAAGTAATAAGCGAGCTTGTGCCGCATGCTCAGGTGAGGAAACGGAATCACCAACTCTCCATTGCGCACGGCCCGCTCGCACAGTTCGATGGCACACAAAGCCACGCCATGCCCCTCGATCGCCAGTTGCGCCAGCACGTTGGAGTCCGTCACCACATGCCCGGTGCGCACATGCAAATCCGCCTGCGGGTAAAGCGCCAGCCAGCTCTCCCAATCGTGGTAATGCCGGTCGTGCAACAACGGCTGACTTGCCAGGTCGGCCGGTATATGGATGGCTTGCGCCAGCGCAGGTGAACACACAGGTACATAGTTAAGCCCCATCAAGTACTCGGCCTCAAAACCGGGCCAATCAGAGGTCCCCCACTTGATGGCCAACTCGACTTCGTCGGGAAACTCGACCCGCTGAGTACTGAGCAACTGCTGAATATGCAGCGCCGGAAAACGCCGAGTGAAGTGTTTAAGCCGAGGCGTCAGCCAAAACGCACTCATCACCGGCTCCGCCTCGATGTACAACACCGGCGGTGCTGCTTGCCGGGCACACTTTTCGAACGCGCCAACCAATTGCTCAAAAGGCCCGCGAATATCACTCAGCAATGCTGCCCCCGCCTTGGTCAGCGTGACGGTGCGCGTGGAGCGCACAAACAAGGGCACCCCCAGTACCTCTTCCAGCTTCACAACCTGCTGGCTGACCGCCGACTGCGACAAGTGCAGCAGATTCGCCGCGCGCGTAAAGCTGCCCTGCTCGGCCACTGTTTTAAAGGCCAGCAATAACGTGAGATGGGGCAAACGCTCTGTGAACTTATTCATAAGAGGTCGTTATCAGTCCATTACTAAATCGCGATTCTCTCTGCGCGAGAGCCTGCCTACATTAGCCGCAGACCCCGAAAATAAAGGGGGCCTATCCAATAATTACAATAGTTGGGACTCAATATGCTGCAAAACACGCAGAAAGACCTAACCCTGATTTTCACCAGTATCGCGGTGATTTCGCTGACGGTTATCGGCCTGATGATGTTTCCCGATCAGGCCAAAGTGCTGGCCGATCATCTGTTCACTTCCGCCACCATGACCTTCGGCACGCTGGTGCAAGTGCTGGGGTTTGTCTGCGTCATCCTGATCGTCGGTCTGGCCTTCAGCAAGTACGGCAACATCCGCTTGGGCGAAGGCAAACCGGAGTACAAAAACACCAGTTGGATCTTCATGTTCATTTGCGCAGGGCTCGGCTCGGCAACCATGTACTGGGCCTTTATGGAGTGGGCGTATTACTACCTCACACCGGGCCTGGACATTGCCTCCGCCAGTAAGCAAGCACTGGAAATGAGCATCGCGTACTCGTTCTTTCACTGGGGCATCACCCCTTGGGCGATCTACGGCATTGCCTCGCTGGCGATGGCGTATCACTTCCATGTCCGCAAAAACAAAGGCCTGAGCCTGGCGGGCATTATTGAGGCGATTACCGGCTTCAAGGCCCATGGTCCGGTGGGACGAATCATCGACCTGATCTTCCTGTTTGCCACCTTCGGCGGGCTGGTCCTGACCACCACCCTCACCGCGTCGACCGTGGCTAAAGGGCTGTCCGATCTGACCGGCCTGACTGACGGCTTTTTGCTCAAGGCCTGTCTGGTGATGTTAGTCACCGTGGTGTTCTCGCTCAGTTCCTGGATCGGCATCAGCTCCGGCATGCAGCGCCTGGCCAAGCTGGCCTGCGGCATGACCATGCTTTTCGCTCTGGTTGTATTGCTGCTTGGGCCAACCCTGTTCAGCATCAATAACACCGCCAACGCTATTGGCCTGACACTGCAAAATTTCATCCACATGAGCCTGGCCACGGATCCAACCGGTAACGGCGAATTTGCTCGCGGCTGGACGGTGTTTTATTGGCTGTACTGGATCACTTATGCGCCGGGCGTGGCCATTTTCGTCACCCGTGTGTCCAAGGGCCGCACAATCAAGGAAGTGGTCATGGCCATGATCCTCGGGGGCTGCGGCGGGTGCTGGTTCTTCTTCGGCAGCCTGCAGAGTTTTGCCATTCACCAGTTCATCACCGATGTGGTCAACGCGCCCGCCATGCTCAGCGGTGCCGGTGGCGAAGCGGCAGTCTCGCTACTGTTGAACAGCCTGCCTTTTGGCAAAGTACTGTCGGTCATCTACTTCGTGTTGATGCTGGTTTTCCTGGCCTCGCACCTCGACGCCGTGGCCTACACCGTTGCCGCAACCAGCACCCGCAATCTGCGCGAAGGCCAGGACCCGGCGCCGTCACTGCGTTTGTTCTGGTGCCTGCTGCTAGCCGCGTTGCCACTGGCGATGCTGTACATCAACGCCTCACTCAACACCTTGAAAACAGCGGTGATCCTGACCGCCATCCCGTTCATTTTTATCCTGTTCGTAAAAATCTGGGGCCTGTTGAAATGGCTGCGTGAAGACTATGCCGCCATGCCCGCCAGTCTGATTGAAGAACAGAGCGAACGCCTGTCCACCATGGATGCCGCCCAAGCAAGCGCCGCCCGTGCCCACCAACGCCACAGTGCTGCACCGACTCTGGAAACACAGCCATGAAAATCATAGATGTAGAAGCCATCTGGTTGCGCGTGCCTGCGCTCGATCAACCCTGCGAATGGGGTGAGGATGCGTTGATCGTACGCATCCATACCGACACCGGGCTGATCGGTGTCGGGGAAACCGACAGTTCCCCGGCGGTGGTCAAAGCCTTGATCGAAACTCCGGCCTCCCACGAAACCTGCCAGGGATTGCGCGACATACTGCTGGGCGAAAACCCGCTGGAAATCGACCGTTTGTGGAAGAAGATGTACCGCCAATCCGAATACATGGGCCGCCGCGGGGCGGCGATTCATGCGATCAGTGCGCTGGACATCGCACTCTGGGATCTTGCCGGACAGCATTACGGCGTGCCGGTGCACACGTTGCTGGGCGGAAAATACCGTGAGCACATCCCGGCTTACGGCACGTTTATTCCAAGGCCCGACGAAGCCGGTAACCGTGAACTTGTGCGGGGGTTGCTGGCCCAGGGTTTGCGCAGCATCAAGTTGGGTGGCGCCGGGTTTGGCGAGGACCTGCGCAAAGACCAGGCATTGCTGCGAGTCATCCGGGAAGAAATCGGTGAGGACGTGCAACTGCAAATCGACCTGGTGGGCCGTTGGCGAAACTATCCGCACGCACTGGCGCAATGTGATGCATTGCGTGAGTTCGATCTGAACTGGATCGAAGAGCCCCTGCCCTCCGACGATACGCGCGGCTTGGCGTATCTGGCTGAGCGCTCGGGCATGCGCATATCCGGCGGCGAAGGCTTGGCCACACGCCATGAATTCCGTCACTTCCTCGAAGCATCAAGGCCCGCGATCATTCAGCCCGACATTACCCGCTGCGGCGGTATCAGCGAGATGCGCCACATCTACGAGCTGGCACAACTGAATGGCGCGCAATTGGTCCCTCACGGTTTCAGCACCGGAATTTTGCTGGCGGCCACGGTGCACTTTCTCGCCGCCAGCGAGTTCGGTGAACTGATCGAGTACTCACAAAGTGACAGCCCGCTGTTCCGGGGGTTGGTGAAAAACCTGTTGCCACTGCATGACGGCCAGGTCCCTGTGCCCGATACACCCGGACTGGGCGTGGTGCTGGACGAGGCCATGATTGAGCGCTACCGCGTTCACCGCTGAATCCAGGAGATGAGACATGACGAATCTGATCATTGAACACGTTGAAGTCTTTGCCTGCACGCCGCCGGTACGCGGCTCTACCTGGACCCCGGAACAACCCGAGCCGTGCACCACGCATACGTTTATTCGTATCACCACCCGTGATGGTGTGGTGGGCAGCGCGGCCACGGATGCTTACACCTCGCATCATCGCGATGCTGTACTGGCTGAAACGCTGCGCGACATGATCCCGGATCTGATCGGCCGCTCAGCACTGGATCGCGAAGCACTGTGGCTGCACTTTCATCCCAAGGCGTATGCGCGTTCGGCGCAAGCTCAGGCCCTGATTGATGTTGCGTTGTGGGATATTGCCGCACAAGCGGCCGGGCAGCCCTTGTTCAAACTGCTCGGCGGTTACCGCGAGCATATTGACGCTTATGCCAGCACTCCGGTGCTGGCGACGCCGCACGCTTATGTCGAGGCCGTGCAACAACTGGCCGAGCGAGGCTATCGGGCAATCAAGTTTCACTGCTGGTGCGACCCGGCACGGGACCTGGAGATGATTGAACAGGTGCAGCATGCACATGCCGATAAAGGCCTGGCGCTGATGCTGGATGTAGAACAGCGTTATGACCTGAACGCGGCGTTGAGAGTGGGCCGGGTACTGGGTGAGCTGGGTTACGCCTGGTTTGAAGCGCCGCTGGATGACTATGACCTCGCCGGCTATCAGCAACTGACGGAGCGGCTGAATGTGCCGGTGCTGGCGGCCGGCAATGCCATTACCGACTATCGATTGGTGGCCTTTGCCGTCCGGCAACACTGCTGGAGCCGGGTACGGGTTGACGTGATGACCTGCGGCGGCATTACACCCGCGCTTAAAATCATCCATAACGCCGCCGCCAATGGCATTCAGGTCGAACTGCAAAGCTGGGGCCATGCGCTTGCACAAGCTGCCAACCTGCACCTGATGCTCGGGCAGCCAACCAGCAGCTACTTCGAGCAGGCGTGCGAATATGAGCTGTTCGAATTTTCCACAGCCAACCCGATCCGCACCAATCCACGCGGGCAAGTCACCGCACCGGGCTATGCGGGTTTAGGCCTTGAAATCGACTGGGCCCAGATCGAGCGGTGTGCAGACATACACCTCAAGCAATAAAGCAATGTGCAGGAGCGAGCTTCGCGATCTTTGGGTGTTTAAAAAGATCGCGAGGCGCAGGGGTTAACGGCTGCTTTTTTTCACGCTGTACATGGCCGTGTCGGCCTGGTGCAGCAGTTGCCGGGCGTCATCGCCATGTTCGGGGTAAACGGCGATGCCGATGCTGGGGAGGGTGTTGAGTGTCTGCCTTTCAATCAACAGGGGCTGGCTCAATTCAGTGCGGATGTTCTCGGCGACGATCGACCCGTCTTCTGGCCGTTTGAGGTTTTCAAGCACCACTACAAACTCGTCGCCACTCATTCTGGCCACGGTGTCGCTTTCGCGCACACAGGCTTTTAAGCGCAGCGCCACGTGTTGCAGCAACACGTCGCCAACGCCATGCCCGTAACTGTCATTGATCCGTTTGAAGTCATCCAGATCGACATACAGCACTGCCAGATATTGCTGCTCGCGTTTGGCCCGGGCCAGCGCGCTGTTTAAACGTTCGTACAGAAACTCGCGATTGGGCAAGCCGGTCAGTGCATCGTGCTGCGCCAAAAACTGCAGGTGAGCGTGGAGTTTTTTTCTTTCAATGGCCGCTGCAATCTGGGCGGATACGAACTGCAGCAGCTCTTTGTGCGCCTCGGTATAGGGTTCACTGCCCAATGAGCTCTTGACCAGCACCGCACCGATAATGCCGTTTTGCGCTACCAACGGGGCGCCCAGCCACGACGCTGAACCCTGCTCGGCGTGCAGTAGCATCTGCTCACTGCGGATGACCTCCTGGCTCAGCCGCGTCACCTCGTCCAGCGGCCAATCCCCGTGCTCTGCAACCCGATAAGGAAAACTCAACAAACCATCCGGTTGATCACACAGTGCGACCGAAAAGTTTATTGCTGGCAGCCACTGACCGATCAACGCGTGAACGCGCTTGAACAACTCCAGCAAATCCCCTGCCCCATGGGCGGCTTCGGAGATGGCAAACAGCGCCAACTGACGGGACTCGGCCAGTTTGCGCTCAGTAATGTCACGGGCCACCGCGATGTGCAGCCGATAGTCTTCTGACCAGCGCGCAGACCACAAAATATGTATGACACTGCCGTCTTTGCGTAGATAACGGTTCTCGAAATTCGGCAGGGGGTCGCCCTCCCTGACGTCATTGGCAGCATGCACGGTGCGTTCACGGTCAGCCGGGTAAACCAGATCGATAATGCAACGGCCGATCAGTTCGTCCTGCTCATAGCCAAAAATACGCAGGCAGGCCGCGCTGACATAAACAATGTGGTACTTGCGGTCCACGACGCAGACCGCATCCAGCAACTGATCAATAAAACTGGCTTGAGACAGGTATCTTTTGATGTCCATAAAGCCCTCGATGCCTCGAGATTAAACGTGAACATCCATCCCTATCCCTGTGTTGCCCCATGACTGCACTCCCGGCAGATCACGTTACTTGTTGCTGCCCACCAGCCCTGGCAAGGCATGCGCCAGCGCGCTGATGGCAAAGCCGATAAACATCACGCCACACAAACGTGTAATCAGCAATTGATGGCGTTGATACAGCGCACGGACATGACCCGCGCCGACGATGCCGATCAAGATCACATACGCCAGTGCGCCGCCGACAAAGCTCAGGGCGATGAGCCAGGGCAGCATGCTCCAGGTGAGCAGTTCAGCACGCCCGGACAGCAGCGCGGTGAAGGTCGCCACGGCCACCGGGTAGGCTTTGGGGTTGGTCAGGCCAAAGAAAATACCGTGGGCAAACGGCTTTCGGGCCGGGCCTTCCTCGGCCACGCTGCTGCGTTTGGCACGCACGGCGCGCAGGCCCAGCCAGAACAGGTAAAGGCCGCTGATCAAGCCCAATACGTTGAATGCAGTGCTGCCAAACTCCCGCGCGCCGACAATCGCAATCAACGCCGTGCTGCACCAAATCACATCACCCAGCAAATGCCCGCACAGGAAGCCGGCCCCCGCACGACGCCCACGGGCTGCGCCAATGCCGAACACAGCCAGGACACCCGGGCCCGGAGTAATGCCATAGATAAAGCCCGACGCCAGCACGGCCAGCCACAATGAAGAAGTCATGCACAACGCTCCAAAAAATTCAGACTTCACGCTGTCCAGTCGCCGGTGAAGTCGTTCGATTTTGCACGTTCTGCAGCGTTATGTAACCGCGTGTTCAACAAAATGCCCTGCTTTCTTCAAACAGCCTCGGCATTCAGGCGGTAACCCTTAACGGCGGCGCCCCAAAACGTTGACCACCACCCGGTCAACCCAGCCCCAGATACGCTGTTTGACCCGCCCCCACAATGGCCGGGACTGCCAGGCTTGCAAGGTGATCGGCAGGCTTTGCGCGAAGTCGTTCATAAAGCTGGCCGCCACGGCTTTGCTCAGCGTCGGGTCGATGGCTTCCAGGTTGGCCTCAAGGTTAAAACGTAGATTCCAGTGGTCAAAGTTGCACGAGCCAATGCTCACCCAGTCGTCGACCAGGACCATTTTCAGGTGCAGAAAGCACGGCTGATATTCAAATATCTGCACCCCGGACTTGAGCAACCGCGGGTAGTAACGATGCCCGGCGTAACGCACGGACGGGTGATCGGTGCGGGGGCCGGTCAATAGCAACCGCACATCGACCCCGCGATTGGCCGCGCGACGCAGCGAGCGCCGCACACTCCAGGTGGGTAGAAAGTAAGGCGTGGCCAGCCAGATGCTGTGCTGGGCGCTGTTAATGGCCCGCACCAGCGATTGCAGAATGTCGCGGTGCTGATGGGCATCGGCATAGGCCACTCGGCCCAGGCCCTGGCCCTGTTGAGGCGCCTTGGGCAATCGCGCGAGGCCAAAGTGGGTGGCAGGCTTCCAGGCTTTGCGGCTGATGTTGGCGCGCCATTGGCGCTCAAACAGCATCTGCCAGTCCTGCACCAGCGGCCCCTCAATCTGCACCATCACCTCGTGCCAGTCGCATACGTTTTGCGCAGGCTGCCAAAACTCATCGGTAATACCCGTCCCGCCTACCACCGCCAATTGCTGGTCCACCAGCAACAGCTTGCGGTGATCGCGGTACAGATTGTTCAGCCCCCGGCGCCAGCTCAGCGGGTTGTAAAAGCGAAGCTCCACGCCCGCTGCCAGCAGCCTGAGGCGCAAGGCTTCGGTAAACGCCAGGCTGCCATAGGCATCGAACAGGCAGCGCACCCGCACCTCACGCAACGCGGCGCGCTCCAGCGCCTGGACCGTGACTTCAGCGCACTGCCCGGCCTCGACCAGATAAAACTCCAGATCAATGTGGTCCTGTGCCTGATCGATAGCCGCTAGCATCTGCGGGAAAAACTGCGGGCCATCGATCAGTAACTTGAATTGGTTGGCGCCGTGCCAAGGGAACACCGCGCCCGCCATCTTAGCGAGCCGTGAAAATCAGCACCGCGTTCACCGGTACTGAAAAGCTGATAGCCGACAAGCCGGCGGATTTACGCAAGGTTTCGAGCTCTGGCTGCAAGCCAAAATCTTCAGCCTGAAGCATCAACGGTTCGAGGGTTACAACCTGGAAGCGCTGTTCATCCAGCCGCGTCGCCAGCAACTCGGCCTCATAGGTGTGCTGTTTGCCACGCAGGCTCACGGTGACCGGCAGGCGCAATTCCACTTGAGCACCCGGCGCCAGCTCGTTGATGGGCTGCAGATTGATTTGCGCGGTGATTTGCGCCTCGGGGAAATGCTTGAAGTCGAACAACTGGTCACGCATGCGCTCATCGCGCAAAGGCACCGCGCTGTTGACCGAGTCCATTTCAATCCGCAATTGCGCGTGGCCCTTGCGGTCGACTTTGCCGTGCAAGACCAGAAAGCGGTGCTTGTTCGCGACATTGGCATTTTGCGTGGTGATAAATGAAAGCCGTGATGACTCACCGTCCAGGTACCAACTGGCCTGAGCCGACAGGCTCACCCCGAGGGTTAATAGCAACGCACCAGCGGCGGATAAAAACGTCTTGAACATAAAAACTCATCGGCAGGTAAACGGCCTCTAGTGTGAGTGCTTTAGCGCCGTCCGGGCATATTTTTTTACTCCGCTTTAGAGCACTCGTCCATCGCGCCAGTTCCTTGGCCGGACGCTGTCATACAAGCATCACTCAATTGTCATGGTCATGACACTGGCGCTCCCTAGCCTGAGATTGCACACCTCAGTCGACAAGGCGGGCTTGAAGCCTGCACGGAGATTCGCAATGGCCCAGATCGCCCGTATCCGCGACACCGCTCAAGAACGCCGACTGCAGGCTGAACGCTTGCTTGGCCCAGAGGCCTTGCGTGAGGCGCAAGCCTTGCGCTTCCGGGTTTTCAGTGGCGAGCTGAACGCCAAACTGAAAAGCGCCGACTGTGGCCTGGACATCGACGACTACGATGCGCATTGCGAACACATCGGGGTCCGCGACCTCAACACCGGCCTGCTGGTGGCAACCACTCGCTTGCTGGATCACAGCGCAGCACGAAACATCGGTCATTTTTACAGCGAAGAAGAATTCAGCCTTCACGGCCTGGCGCACCTGCAAGGCCCGATTCTTGAAATCGGCCGCACCTGTGTCGATCCGGCCTACCGCAATGGCGGCACCATCGCCGTGCTGTGGGGCGAGTTGGCTGAAGTCCTTAACCAGGGCGATTACCACTACCTGATGGGTTGCGCGAGCATCCCGATGCAAGACGGTGGCATTCAGGCCCAGGCGATCATGCAGCGTCTGCGCGAGCGTTACCTGTGCACTGAACATTTGCGCGCCGAACCAAAAAACCCGCTGCCCGCGCTGGACGTTCCGGCGAACGTCATCACCGAAATGCCCCCGTTGCTCAAAGCCTACATGCGACTGGGCGCGAAGATTTGTGGTGAGCCGTGCTGGGACGAAGATTTCCAGGTCGCTGACGTCTTTATCCTGCTCAAGCGCGACGAACTGTGCCCGCGCTATGCACGCCACTTCAAGGCAGCCATGTAATGAACCGCCTGCGCCTGTATGGGCGAGTGGTTCGGGTGTTGGCGGTGGTCAGCCTGGGATTGGGCATGGCGAGTATTTTCGCCCTGCTCCATCGGTTGCACCTGAACAGCGCCATGGATCGGCGCCAACGCTGGACACAGTTCTTCATGAAGCGGCTGAGCAATGCCCTGCCGTTTCAAGTCACCGTGGTTGGCGAGCGACCTGTCACACCGATGTTGTGGGTCAGTAATCATGTGTCGTGGACCGACATTGCCTTGCTCGGGCAACTGACGCCGCTGTCTTTTCTGTCCAAGGCCGAAGTGCGCAGCTGGCCTGTGGCGGGTTGGCTGGCGGACCAGGCCGGTAGCCTGTTTATCCGCAGGGGCGCGGGTGACAGCCAAACCATTCGCGAGCAGATGAGTTGTCATTTGCAGCAACAGCATCCGTTGTTGATGTTCCCGGAAGGCACGACCACCGACGGGCGTTCAGTACGCACCTTCCATGGCCGTTTGTTGTCAGCGGCGATAGACAGTGACGTGGCGTTGCAACCGGTGGCGATTCGTTATTTGCGCAATGGCGAGAGCGACCCGATCGCACCGTTTATTGGCGATGACGACTTGCTCTCGCATTTGCTGCGTTTGTTTGCTCACGAGCAGGCACAGGTTGAGATACACCTGCTGGAGCCGATTGCATGTGAGCAGCAAGAACGCGCAATGCTGGCGTTCAAAGCGCAGGAAGCGATTCGCCAAGTGGTCAGCGGAGCACCGCAAACCCGTCCGCAGACTGAGTGCGAGCCGGCGGCGGCTTAGCCGACTCTCGCTCCTAAAGGTGTATTGCGTACAACCTGTAGTCGCTGACGAGGGACGAAGGCTGCGAAAGATCAAAAGATCGCGAGGCAAGCTCGCTCCTACAGGTTATCGCGCACCCCTGTAGCAGTTGACGAGCTTTGCGAGGCTACGTCCGGGCGCGCAGCGGCCGTAGATCGCAGCCTGCGGCGGCTACTACGCTTTTACCGCGCCCGCCTGTAGTCGCTGACGAGGCACGAAGGCTGCGAAAGATCAAAAGATCGCGATGCAAGCTCGCTCCTACAGATGTATTGCGAAACCTCGTAGCAGTTGACGAGCTTTGCGAGGCTACGTCCGGGCGCGCAGCGGCCGTAGATCGCAGCCTGCGGCGGCTCCTACGCTTTTACCGCGCCCGCCTGTAGTCGCTGACGAGGCACGAAGGCTGCGAAAGATCAAAAGATCGCGAGACAAGCTCGCTCCTACAGGTGTATTGCGCCCCCCTGTAGCAGTTGACGAGCTTTGCGAGGCTACGTCCGGGCGCGCAGCGGCCGTAAAAAGGGCCGAGATCAAAAGATCGCGAGCAAGCTCGCTACTACAGGTTTTATGGCGTCTGGCTGAGTTTTTCGCGGGCAGCAAACGCCTGCAGTTGCGGGTAGAAGGCGCTGAAGTCTTCACTCAGCGGCTCATACAAGGCATGCAAGTCGCGCATGGCGCCGCTCAGTTCTTGTGGGTGCGAAAGACGCCGGGCGATGCCATTGAACACTTGCTCCAGCACGCCAAAGTCTCGATAGGACCCCAACCAGTCGTGCGCAGCCATGTGCGGGGCGATGCTGGCCAGACGCTTGGGCAACTGGGGTTGCGCAACCAGCAGCGCATAGAACGTTGAGGTGAAGCGCTCAAGCGGCCCTTCGGCGTATTGCGCCCAATCCCGCGCCAGGCAATGGTCGAAGAAAACGTCCAGTACAATGCCGGCATAGCGCCGCCGGGTCTGGGTGAAACGCGACAACGACTGATCAACCAACGGGTGCGCGTCGGTGAAGACGTCGATGCTGCGGTGCAACTGGATCGCCGACTCTATCGCCGGGCTGTATTGGCCCTGCAGGCGCCCTTTCACGAAGTCGCCATAGAGACTGCCGAGCAATTCTTCTGGCCGCTGGCCGCCAAGGTGCAGATGTGCGAGATAATTCATGCCGCGCAGTTTAGCACCGCGCTATTACGCACGACCAAAACATATCGTTATAACTCGATATACCGATTTGAGCTGACGTCAGATCAAATACATATTTGTATATCGCGATATTCCGATTTAAAGTTCGCCTCATCGCGATATAACGCTACACCTCATGAGCACTGCCACTATGCCGATCGACCTCGACGAAATAATAAAAGCGCTGGCACACCCAGTACGCCGAGAAATCATTCGCCTGCTTAAAGACCCGCAGGTCGAGTTTCCTGACCAGCATCACAGCACTGAGCACGGTGTGTGCGCAGGCCAGTTCGACCAACGCTTCGGGTTGTCGCAATCCACTGTTTCCGCCCACCTCGCCACTTTGCAGCGCGCTGGCTTGATCAGCAGCCAAAAAGTCGGCCAGTGGCACTTTTTTAAACGCAATGAGGAAACCATTCAGGCCTTCCTCGCAACACTGAGCCAAGAGCTTTAACAAGGAATTCCATGCCTCTCTCGCTACTTATCCTGGCGCTTAGCGCCTTCGCCATCGGGACCACCGAGTTTGTGATCATGGGCTTGCTGCCCGATGTCGCAGCCGACCTGGGGGTTTCCATTCCGGGCGCTGGCTGGCTGGTAACGGGCTATGCCCTGGGCGTGGCCATTGGCGCGCCGTTTATGGCGCTGGCCACCGCCAAGTTGCCGCGCAAGGCCGCGCTAGTGGCGTTGATGGGCATCTTTATTGTTGGCAATCTGCTTTGCGCCCTGGCCAGTGATTACGAGGTGCTGATGCTGGCCCGCGTGATTACCGCCCTGTGCCATGGCGCGTTCTTCGGTATCGGCTCGGTGGTGGCTGCCGGCCTGGTGCCTGCCAACAAGCGCGCTTCTGCGGTCGCACTGATGTTTACCGGCCTGACCCTGGCAAACGTCTTGGGTGTACCGCTGGGCACCGCCTTGGGCCAGGTTGCAGGATGGCGCTCGACATTTTTTGCCGTGACGGTGATTGGTGTGGTGGCGTTGATCGGCTTGATCCGCTTTTTGCCCACCAAGCGCGACGAAGAAAAACTCGACATGCGCGCCGAGCTGGCCGCCCTCAAAGGCGCCGGGATCTGGCTGTCGTTGAGCATGACGGCATTGTTTTCGGCCTCCATGTTCACCCTCTTCACCTACGTCGCGCCGCTGCTCGGTGACGTGACAGGCGTATCGCCTACCGGCGTGACCTGGACCCTGCTGCTGATCGGCCTGGGCCTGACTGTCGGCAACATTATTGGCGGCAAGCTGGCGGACAAGCGCTTGGGCGCGACGTTGATCGGCGTGTTTATCGCAATGGCCGTGGTCTCGACCGTATTGACCTGGACCAGCGTGGCCCTGATTCCAACCGAGATCACCCTGTTCTTGTGGGCCACCGCTTCATTTGCCGCGGTGCCCGCCTTGCAAGTCAACGTGGTGACCTTCGGCAAAGCCGCTCCCAACCTGGTGTCGACCCTGAATATTGGCGCCTTTAACGTCGGCAACGCCCTGGGCGCCTGGGTAGGCGGCAGCGTGATTGCCCACGGCTTCGGCCTCACCAGCGTACCGCTGGCCGCCGCAGCGCTGGCGATACTGGCGCTGCTGGTCACCCTGATTACTTTTCGCCAGAACGGTAACCCCGAACTGGCCTCTGCCACACACTGATCCTTGAGAGGGCTGCATTAATGACCACGATTTTTGATCCGATCAAGCTGGGCGACCTTGAGCTGCCTAACCGCATCATCATGGCGCCGCTGACCCGCTGCCGTGCCGAAGAAGGCCGTGTGCCAGGCGCTCTGATCGCGGAGTACTACGTACAGCGCGCTTCAGCAGGCTTGATACTCAGCGAAGCCACTTCGGTTACCCCGCTGGGTGTTGGCTACCCGGACACCCCCGGTATCTGGTCCGACGAACAGGTTCGCGGCTGGACCAACGTCACCAAGGCCATCCATGCCGCCGGTGGGCGCATTTTCCTGCAACTGTGGCACGTTGGGCGGATTTCCCACTCGCTGTATCTGAACGGTGAACTCCCCGTCGCACCGAGCGCCATCGCCGCCAAAGGCCATGTCAGCCTGGTTCGTCCAAAGGCAGACTTCGAAGTGCCACGCGCTCTGGAAACGGCTGAGATCGCCGACATCGTCGAGGCTTACCGTACCGGTGCCGAAAACGCCAAAGCCGCAGGTTTTGACGGCGTTGAGATCCATGGCGCCAACGGTTACCTGCTCGATCAATTCCTGCAAAGCAGCACCAACCAGCGCACCGACCAATACGGTGGTTCGTTGGAAAACCGTGCCCGCCTGATGCTGGAAGTCACCGATGCGGTAGTCGAAGTCTGGGGCGCTGGCCGCGTTGGCATGCACTTGTCGCCTCGCGCAGACCTGCACGACATGGGCGATGACAACCGGGCTGAAACCTTCGGGTATGTGGCTAAAGAACTGGGCAAGCGCGGTATCGCGTTTATCTGCGCCCGTGAGCGTGAAGCAGAAGACAGCCTGGGCCCACAGCTCAAAGAAGCGTTTGGCGGCCCTTACATCGTCAACGAAGGCTTCACTAAAGACAGCGCCAATGCCTTGATCGCTGCCGGCAAGGCCGACGCTGTTGCGTTTGGCGTGCCTTTTATTGCCAATCCTGACCTGCCAGCCCGCTTGAAGGCCGATGCACCGCTCAATGAGCCACATCCAGAGACCTTCTACTCCAAAGGCCCTGTCGGCTTCATTGACTACCCGACGCTGTAAGCCCGCGCTTAAACACCGGCCTGCTTGTGGCCGGTCTTTAAACACATAAAAAAACGCCCAAGGCCATTCAAGCCCTGGGCGTTTTGTTTTAAATGCAGGTAACGGCTTAAACGCTTAAGTGGCGCGCCAGAGCACTTTTTAACGGGCAAAAAAAAGGGGCGGTTTGACCCGCCCACATTTTTTCCCTAATCCCTTTTGTTCCTTCTCATCATCCTGATGAATTGCATCCTGCAATGTCCTTAACGTTCTTCCTTGAACGCCGTGTCTATCCGTCGACACAGTTAAGATACTAGAGCCTTCTAAAATTGCTGCAAGCGCACCAGTTATAGATTTTTATTACAAAGCAGCGCCTTAAAAAAATACAAAACCTATTACTTTCAACGAGTTATAAAACTCAACAAGTAAGAAAAAGTCATTCATTCCTACGTCTTTCGCCGTTGGCTTACAGAAAACGTAAGTAAAGGCTTACATCCGATCGCAGATAAAGCTCAACTTCGTACGTGTCATCCCATTTCAAGCCCACACATTTTTAAGAACAGGCCTGAATTGACTTGGCGCAAAAAATGTCAGCCCATAAAAAAACCCCGAAAGCTCGGGGTTTTAGTCAGCACACTTCGTTTACTGAAACAGTGATTCGCTCGACAAACCATTACGTTCAAGAATCTCACGCAGTCGCTTGAGGCCTTCAACCTGGATTTGTCGTACACGCTCACGGGTCAAGCCAATTTCCAGCCCGACATCTTCAAGGGTACTGCTTTCATGCCCACGCAAGCCGAAGCGGCGAATCACCACCTCGCGCTGTTTGTCGGTGAGCTCGGATAGCCACTCATCAATACTCTGCGACAAATCATCGTCCTGCAGCAGCTCACAAGGGTCTGTAGGGCGATCATCGGTGAGGGTATCAAGCAGTGTTTTATCGGAGTCCGGGCCTAAAGAAACGTCTACCGAAGACACACGTTCGTTGAGCCCAAGCATGCGCTTGACCTCCGAGACGGGTTTTTCGAGCAGATTGGCGATTTCTTCAGGGGAGGGTTCGTGATCGAGCTTTTGCGTCAGTTCGCGCGCAGCTCGCAGGTAGACATTGAGCTCTTTTACAACGTGGATCGGTAAACGGATAGTACGGGTCTGGTTCATGATTGCCCGTTCAATCGTCTGACGGATCCACCAGGTGGCGTAGGTCGAGAAGCGGAACCCGCGTTCCGGGTCAAATTTCTCGACTGCCCGAATCAGGCCCAGGTTGCCCTCTTCGATCAGGTCAAGCAGTGAAAGCCCACGATTGACGTAACGTCGGGCGATTTTCACCACCAGTCGCAAGTTACTTTCAATCATGCGTTTGCGCCCAGCGGGATCGCCACTTTGCGATAAACGCGCAAAATGGACTTCTTCTGCTGGTGAGAGCAACGGGGAGAAGCCAATTTCATTGAGGTACAGCTGAGTCGCATCGAGCGCCCGGGTGTAATCAATGTACTTGTGCTGCTTTGAGGCAGCTGCTTTTTTCGACTTGGTGCGAGCTGTAGGGGTTGAGTCGTTTTCTTCTGACATCAAGTCACAATCGATGCTGGAGCCCATAAGGAGCACCTCATCGTCGATGTCAAACCCCGGCGCTTCTTTGCTGAGAGCCATTGTAATAGTCCTTTGGTGAGTTCGACCTCAAGCTCAAGCATCGCCTTTATCCTTGGCAACGCTGGAGCCTGTTCCTTTCATCTACATCAGGAACAGGCTGGTAACTGATCAACGGCGTGGAAGGAATTGCAATGGATCTACAGGTTTACCCTGGCGGCGAATTTCAAAGTGAAGTTTCACCCGGTCTGTACCAGTTGACCCCATTTCGGCAATTTTCTGCCCGACCTTGACCTGCTGCCCCTCCCGTACCAAAAGCCTGCGGTTGTGGCCGTAGGCACTAACATAGGTGTCACTGTGTTTGATGATGACCAGTTCGCCGTAGCCCCTCAATCCACTGCCAGCGTATACAACTGAGCCATCAGACGCAGCCAAAACAGGCTGTCCCAAATCTCCGGCAATATCAATACCTTTATTCAAACTACCGTTTGAAGAAAATTTCCCGATCAAAATCCCGTCAGCGGGCCATCCCCAGCCTTTAGGTGCAGGGCCTGCAGGCAAAGGCTGCGTGTTGACCGGTGTCGCCGTCGTGGCGACCGGGCGCTTGGTGACGGTGGTTTTACTGCCTGATGAAGACGAAACCACGGTGGTTGTCGTGCCCCCTGAAGGGACAGTTCCTGCACGTCCATCGAAACGAATTGATTGCCCCGGAACGATCGTATACGGGGCCGCAATGTTGTTTTTTGCCGCCAGCGCTTTCCAGTCCCAACCGTAGCGAAAGGCAATCGAGAACAACGTATCGCCACGCTTGACCACATACTGACCGGTGGTCACAGCCGGGCGCTGAGCCACACCGTTAACGCCACTTGTACCGCTTTTGGACGCGCTGGAACACGCCGCCAACATCGCCAGGGAGACACTTAACACCAGACCCGCCACTACTCTCTGATAGCTTATGGTCCCCATACGCTGCGTAATGACTGTGAGACTCACCCGCCGCTCCCTTTGAAGATGGCTAAAAATTAGAACGCCAGTCGCGGCCCTCATTGGGCGCAAGTATAACTGGCTGTACAGCTTTGCAGACGGCAAAGCCCATTCATAAACGTATTGTTTAAACCCTAAACAGGCACCGGACGGGCCTGACCACTGCGCTGTATGACCCGTACCCGGCTTGATAATTCAGCCGGGCAGCGCTAAAGAATCAGGCCAGCGGCCCATTAAGCAGCGGTACAAACCGCACATTGCCGATTACGCGCCTGGCAAAACCGTGCGCTTCACGCACGATCAGCATCAGTTGCTGAACGTCACCGGCACCGACCGGGATCACCAGGCGCCCGCCCGGAGCCAGTTGGTCGAGCAAGGCTTGCGGTACATCCGTGGCCACGGCGGTGACGATAATGCCGTTGTAAGGTGCAAGCGCCGGCCACCCTTCCCAACCATCGCCCCAGCGAAAGACCACGTTACGCAAGTTAAGCTCAAGCAAACGTTCTTTGGCGCGATCCTGCAGCACCTTGATGCGTTCGACCGAGAAAATCCGCTCAACCAACTGCGACAACACCGCTGTCTGGTAACCCGAACCGGTGCCGATCTCCATGACTTTGTCCAGCGGGCCGTCTTCGAGCAGCAGCTCGCTCATGCGCGCCACCATATACGGCTGGGAGATGGTCTGGTTGTTGCCAATCGGCAGCGCCGTGTCTTCGTAGGCACGGTGGGCCAGGGCTTCATCAACAAACAGGTGACGAGGTGTGCGCCGAATGACCTCAAGCACTTTCTGGTTAACGATGCCCTCTTCACGCAGGCGCTGAATCAGCCGCTCACGTGTCCGCTCCGAGGTCATGCCAATGCCGCGATGCATCAGGCCATCCTGCTCACGCCCCATCAGCCCAACCCCTCCAGCCAGCCATCGAGGCTTTTGAAGGCATCACCAAAGGTGCGATCCAGTTGTAACGGGGTAATCGACACATAACCCTGCATCACGGCGTGGAAGTCCGTGCCGGGGCCGCCGTCTTCCGCGTTGCCCGCGGCGGCAATCCAGTAACCCGCCTTGCCACGCGGATCGACCATGCGAACCGGCGCCGCTGCACGGGCGCGATGGCCCAGGCGGGTGAGCTGGATACCGCGGATCTTGTCCAGCGGCAAATTGGGAATGTTGACGTTCAGCACGGTGCGCGGTGGCAGCTCAAGCAGGTGATGTGCATCCACCAGCTTGCGCGCGAAATAGGCCGCCGTCGGCAGGTTGTCGACCTGGCGCGAGACCAGCGAGAACGCAAACGAAGGACGCTCCAGAAAGCGCCCTTCAAGGGCTGCTGCCACGGTGCCCGAATACAACACGTCATCACCCAGGTTGGCACCCAGATTGATCCCCGATACCACCATGTCCGGCTGCTGCTCCAGCAGGCCATTGAGGCCCAGGTGCACGCAGTCGGTCGGCGTCCCGTTGATGCTGATAAAGCCATTGGTCAGGGTATGCGGATGCAACGGGCGGTCGAGCGTCAGCGAGCTGCTCGCGCCACTTTTGTCTTGATCGGGGGCAATCACCACGCACTCGCAATAATCCGCCAAGGCGTCATAAAGCGCAGCTATCCCCGGGGCGCTGACCCCATCATCGTTTGAAATCAGAATACGCATAGGCTGTCCGTTTGCCCCAAAGACACCAGATCAACAAGTTCGCGCACCAGAACAGTGGCGAAGCATCCGGCCGGCAGTACAAATTCCAGTTGCAGAATATCTGGTTGCGGATAATGCCACGTCAGTCGGCCAATGGGCAGCCGCAGAATACGTCGCTCGTGGCTCATGCCAGCGCGAACCAGCCAGTCACGCAAATCGGCTTCACGCTCGGCAATGGCTTGCTCCAGCACCTGGGTCGCACCTGTGGTCGGTGAATCACCTTCGCCCCACTGCGGGCCGGTCGGGTGCAGATCAAGGATAGCCAATCTCGGGTCGTTGCACTCCGCTTCGCCCGCCGGGAAAAAGCTCCGACTGTCGGTGAAGGCCAGCAGATCCCCTACCTGCGCACGCTGCCAGTTGCCATCGGCGACGCGGGCAGCCAGCACCTGATTGAACAGATAGCTGCGTGCGGTAGAGAGTAGCCGCGAACGGACATTGCGCTGCTCCGGCAAGGCTTTGCGCGCCGCGTAGTCCCGCGCCTCGCCCAGATTGCCGCCTTCCCAGCCAAAACGCTGGGTGCCGAAATAATTCGGTACACCCTCACGGGTGATCAATTCCAGACGTTGCTGCAAGGCGTCTTTGTCGGCGTTCAGTTGTGTCAGGCGCAACGTGAAACCGTTTGCCGCGTGGGCACCGCGTTGCAGTTTACGTTTGTGCCGCGAGGTCTTGAGGATCTTCAGCGTGTCGTTTTCAGCACCTGACAGGTCAGGGTCCGCCTTGCCCGGCAACTGCACACTGAACCATTGGCGGGTCAGCGCCTGACGGTCCTTCAGACCGGCGTAGCTCACCGTGCGCAAAGGCACGCCTGCGGCCTTGGCAATGCGCCGCGCCGCTTCTTCGGTATTCAGACCACGCTTTTCTACCCACAACCACAGGTGCTCGCCATCCCCGGACAGCGGGATATCCAGCACTTCATCGACCTGAAAATCTTCAGCCGTGGCTTTTAGCACTGCGGTGCCCAACGGCACGCCGTGAGCTGTCGGCCCCAGCAGATCAAACTCGTTCATGCGCGAACCAACAAAGCGATGGAATGCACCGCGATGCCTTCTTCACGGCCCACGAAGCCGAGTTTTTCAGTGGTAGTGGCTTTTACGTTTACCTGGTCCAAATCAACCTCAAGATCCGCTGCAATCAGCGCACGCATCGTTTCAATGTGCGGTGCCATTTTTGGCGCCTGAGCAATGATGGTGTTATCGACATTACCGACTTTCCAGCCTTTGGCATGGATCAATCCGACGATATGGCGCAACAGGACACGGCTGTCCGCGCCCTTGAATTGCGGGTCGGTGTCCGGAAAATGCTTGCCGATATCGCCCAGCGCCGCCGCCCCCAGCAATGCATCGCTGAGCGCGTGCAGCAGCACGTCGCCATCAGAGTGGGCCAAGAGCCCGAATTTATGAGCAATACGCACGCCGCCCAGGGTTATAAAATCGCCTTCAGCAAAACAGTGCACATCATAGCCGTGGCCAATACGCATAAAAAAACGCCCCGATTAAGTCAGGGCGTGATTCTACCTACTTTGCTCAACATTAGGCGCTTAGTGCACGCGCGTGATGCCGCAAGTGGTCGTCAATGAAGCTGGCGATAAAGAAATAGCTGTGGTCGTAGCCCGGCTGCAGACGCAAAGTCAGCGGATGGTCCGCCAGTTTGGCTGCTTGTTGCAGCGCTTCAGGCTTGAGCTGGACAGCCAAAAAGTCATCCCGATCACCTTGGTCTACCAGCAACGGCAGCTTTTCAGTGGCCTCGCTGATCAACACACAGGCATCCCACTCGCGCCAGCGCGCACGCTCTTCACCCAGGTAATGGGTAAACGCCTTCTGCCCCCAAGGGCAATCCATCGGATTGCTGATCGGCGCAAACGCCGACACCGATTGATAGCGCCCCGGGTTGCGCAAGGCACACACCAGAGCCCCGTGACCGCCCATCGAATGCCCGCTGATGCCGCGTTGTTGCGACGCAGGGAAATGAGCCTCAACCAATGCAGGCAATTCCTGCACCACATAATCATGCATCCGGTAATGCTGGGCCCAAGGTTGCTGGGTGGCGTTGACATAAAAGCCCGCCCCCAGGCCGAAATCCCACGCACCTTCCGGATCATCCGGCACACCTTCGCCACGCGGGCTGGTGTCCGGGCAAACAATAATCAGGCCTAACTCGGCGGCCAGTTTCATGGCGCCAGCCTTGTGCATGAAGTTCTCATCGGTGCAGGTCAGCCCCGACAACCAGTACAGCACCGGCAGCTTGACGCCCTGCTCGGCCTGAGGTGGCAAATACACGGCAAACACCATGTTGCAGCCCAGGACTTCAGAGCGATGCTGGTAACGCTTGTGCCAGCCGCCAAAGCTTTTCTGGCAGGAAATATTTGTTAAGGGCATTAGGAGCAGCTCCAGGCTTTTAGCTGCAAACCGCATGATAGGCCCACTGTAGGAGCGAGCTTGCCTCGCGATCTTTTGATCGTTAAAAAGATCGCGAGGCAAGCTCGCTCCTACAGCGTCAGTGATTGGGCTTACCCCGGCTTGTAGCTATTCGTCAGAATTTAATAACAGTACGAATGCTTTTGCCTTCGTGCATCAGGTCGAATGCCTTGTTGATGTCTTCCAGGCCCATGGTGTGGGTGATGAACGTGTCCAGCGGGATTTCGCCGGTCTGCGCCATGTCGACATAGCTTGGCAGCTCGGTACGACCGCGCACGCCACCGAACGCCGAACCACGCCATACGCGGCCTGTCACCAACTGGAATGGACGGGTCGAGATTTCCTGGCCGGCACCGGCAACGCCGATGATCACCGACTCGCCCCAGCCTTTGTGGCAGCATTCCAGCGCCGCACGCATCAGTTGCACATTGCCGATGCACTCAAAGGAGAAATCAACGCCGCCGTCGGTCATGTCGACGATCACTTCCTGGATCGGGCGATCAAAATCTTTCGGATTAACGCAGTCCGTCGCGCCCAGCTGTTTGGCAATCTCAAACTTGGCTGGGTTAATGTCGATGGCAATGATCCGCGAGGCCTTGGCTTTGACTGCGCCAATCACTGCTGACAGGCCGATGCCGCCCAAGCCAAAGATCGCCACGGTGTCGCCCGGCTTGACCTTGGCGGTGTTGAGCACTGCGCCAATCCCGGTGGTGACGCCGCAACCCAGCAGGCAGACTTTCTCCAGCGGTGCGTCTTTTTGAATTTTGGCGACGGAAATTTCCGGGAGTACGGTGTACTCCGAGAACGTCGACGTGCCCATGTAATGGAAAATCGGCTCGCCTTTGTAGGAGAAACGCGTGGTGCCGTCGGGCATCAAGCCTTTGCCTTGAGTCGAACGAATGGCCTGACAGAGGTTGGTCTTGCCCGACAGGCAGAATTTACATTGGCGGCATTCCGGGGTGTACAACGGGATCACGTGGTCGCCAACGGCCACCGATGTCACGCCCTCACCGATGGCTTCTACGATGGCGCCGCCTTCGTGGCCCAGGATCGACGGGAAGATGCCTTCCGGGTCCGCGCCCGACAAGGTGTAGGCATCGGTGTGGCAAACGCCCGACGCTACAACCCGCAGCAGCACTTCGCCAGCCTTGGGCATGGCGACATCCACTTCTACGATTTCCAGTGGCTTTTTGGCCTCGAACGCTACGGCAGCACGTGACTTGATCATCCATCGTCTCCAGCAAAGTAAAAACAAGGTGCCGAGTGTAAATCAGCTCTGAGTGATTAATAATCCAGGCAAAAGCAAAACATTATTGCTCTACAGGGATAATCAACCGTGAACGAAAACCGTTGGGAAGGTATAGACGAATTTGTCGCGGTGGCTGAGTGTGGCCAATTCACGGCGGCGGCAGAGCGCTTGGGCGTATCGTCTTCGCACATCAGCCGCCAGGTGGCGCGCCTTGAAGAACGCTTGCAGACCCGTCTGTTCTACCGCAGTACCCGAAAGGTCACGCTGACCGAAGCCGGGCAAACCTTTTTGCAGCACTGCCAGCGCCTGCAAGATGGCCGCGAAGAAGCACTGCGTGCCATCGGTGACCTGACCAGCGAGCCCAAAGGCATGCTGCGCATGACCTGTGCCGTAGCCTATGGCGAACGTTTTATCGTGCCCTTGGTGACGCGTTTTATGGGTTTATACCCACAATTGCGGGTCGACATTGAACTGACCAACCGGCCACTGGACCTCGTACACGAAAGTCTCGACCTGGCGATCCGGCTGGGCCGACTGCATGACTCAAGCCTGGTCGCAGCCCGCCTGGCCCCCAGACGCATGTACGTGTGCGCGTCGCCGTCGTATCTGGAGCGATACGGGCGGCCCCATAGTTTGTCGGAATTGAGCCGCCACAACTGCCTGATTGGCAGCTCAGACATCTGGCAACTGGAGCAGGATGGGCGAGAATTCTCGCAGCGGGTGCAAGGCAATTGGCGCTGCAACAGTGGGCAAGCGGTATTGGACGCGGCGTTATTGGGGGTTGGCTTGTGTCAGCTACCGGACTACTACGTGCTGGAGCATTTGAAGACCGGGGCGCTGGTGTCGTTGCTCGATGCGCACCAGCCACCCAATACCGCGGTGTGGGCGCTGTACCCACAACAACGGCACTTGTCGCCCAAAGTCAGAAAGCTGGTGGATTACCTGAAGGCAGGCTTGGCCAAGCGGGAGGAGTATTCGGGATCATAGAAACCTGTGTAGGAGCGAGCTTGCCTCGCGATCTTTTAAAAGATCAAAAGATCGCGAGGCAAGCTCGCTCCTACAGTGAGGATCAGCGGTTAGCCCAGCGCAGCCGCAGCCATTCAAGGTCTTCGGGGCGGGTGACTTTGATGTTGTCTGAACGGCCTTCGATCAGGCGTGGCGCCTGCCCCGCCCATTCCATTGCCGAGGACTCGTCGGTAATGGTCGCATCCGACACCAGGCTGTCAGCCAAGGCGCGGTGCAGCGCACCCAACCGAAACATCTGCGGCGTGTAGGCCTGCCAGATCAAGCTGCGGTCGACGGTTTCGACCGCCCGGCCATTTTTGTCCACGCGCTTGAGCGTGTCCCGCGCCGGAACCGCCAGCAAACCACCGACCGGATCATCTGCCAGCTCGTAGAGCAGCTTGTCGAGGTCTTCGCGTGACAAATTAGGTCGCGCGGCATCGTGTACCAGCACCCAGTCATCATCACTGGCGCCCTGCGCATGCAGGTACAACAAGGCGTTCAACACCGAATCGGCACGCTCGCGGCCACCGTCAACCCGGGCAATACGCGGGTCGGCAGCACATCGCAAAGAGGGCCAGAACGGATCATCAAACGCCAGACTGACCACCAAACCTTTAAGGCCAGGGTGATCAAGGAAACAGCCAAGGCTGTGTTCAAGAATACTGCGCCCGCCCAACTGCAAATATTGCTTGGGACGGTCTGCGGCCATACGGGCACCCACGCCCGCGGCAGGAATCACGGCCCAAAAGGCCGGTGAGGCGATTCTCATTGGGCCAACTGGTAGAGGGTTTCGCCCTCTTTAACCATTCCCAATTCATGGCGGGCCCGTTCTTCAACGGTCTCCATGCCTTTTTTCAACTCGAGGACTTCCGCATCCAGCACGCGGTTACGCTCCAATAGCACTTCGTTTTCAGCATGCTGATCAGCAATTTGCTGCGTCAGATCTGTCACCTGCGCCAAACTCCCATTCCCCACCCACAGGCGATACTGCAGGCCAGCCAGAAGCAAGAGCAAAATGAGGAACAACCAATTGGGACTGCGCATCGAATATCAGGTATCCAGTGAAAAGACAGCCATGCCGACAAACGTAAACAACCAACAGTACAAAGCCTGGAAGAACCAGGCTTGTACTTGATAAGCATCAGGTTAGTGTCAAAACACCCACGATGGCGAGTTTTCTGACGCAACCTGTTGTCTTTTTACCACCAACTGCTTAGCCGCGGAACTCGCCACGACCGTTGTACTTGGCTTTAGCACCCAATTGCTCTTCGATACGCAGCAATTGGTTGTACTTGGAAACGCGGTCCGAACGGCACAGGGAACCGGTTTTGATCTGGCCAGCCGAGGTGCCCACGGCCAGGTCGGCAATGGTGGAATCTTCGGTTTCACCGGAACGGTGCGAGATCACAGCGGTGTAACCCGCGGCCTTGGCCATCTGGATGGCTTCCAGGGTTTCGGTCAGGGTGCCGATCTGGTTGAACTTGATCAGGATCGAGTTGGCGATGTTTTTATCGATGCCCTCTTTCAGGATCTTGGTGTTGGTCACGAACAGGTCGTCACCTACCAGCTGAACTTTCTCACCGATTTTGTCGGTCAGGATTTTCCAGCCATCCCAGTCAGACTCGTCCAGACCGTCTTCGATGGAGATGATCGGGTAGCGCTGAGTCAGACCTTTGAGGTACTCGGCGAAACCTTCGGAGCTGAACACCTGACCTTCGCCGGACAGGTTGTATTTGCCGTCTTCGTAGAATTCGCTGGCCGCGCAGTCCAGTGCCAGGGTCACATCAGTGCCCAGGGTGTAACCGGCGTTGGCGATCGCTTCGGAGATCACTTTCAGTGCATCTTCGTTGGACGCCAGGTTAGGTGCGAAACCACCTTCGTCGCCCACTGCGGTGTTCAGGCCACGGGCTTTGAGCACAGCTTTGAGGTGATGGAAGATTTCGGTGCCCATGCGCAGTGCGTCGGAGAAGGTCTTGGCGCCAACTGGCTGAACCATGAACTCCTGGATATCGACGTTGTTATCAGCGTGTTCGCCACCGTTGATGATGTTCATCATCGGGACCGGCATCGAGTAAACACCCGGCGTGCCGTTCAGGTTGGCGATGTGCGCGTACAGCGGCAGGTCCTGGTCCTGAGCTGCAGCCTTGGCTGCTGCCAGAGACACCGCCAGGATTGCGTTAGCGCCCAGCGAGCCTTTGTTTTCAGTGCCGTCCAGCGCGATCATCGCGTGGTCCAGCGCTTTTTGATCAACTGGGTCTTTACCCAGCAGCAGGTCGCGAATCGGGCCGTTGATGTTGGCAACCGCTTTCAGCACGCCTTTGCCCAGATAACGGCTCTTGTCGCCATCACGCAGCTCCAACGCTTCGCGCGAGCCAGTGGAAGCACCGGAAGGCGCGCAAGCACTGCCGATGATGCCGTTGTCGAGAAGCACGTCGGCTTCCACAGTGGGATTGCCACGGGAGTCGAGAACTTCACGACCTTTGATGTCGACGATTTTTGCCATTGTTGTAAGCACTCCAAAGTTGACGAAAACGACGCAGCTGAGGGAAATCTGGTTATCGCCGGCAAGGATCGAAAAACGGGCAGCCTTGCGGACGATAAAGCTCGGGCCACAAGAGCCCGAGAAATCGTGCGGTACTTTACCGGAGAAAAGCGGATCAGGCCGTTTCTATTGTCGGAAAACTTTTAACCAACTCATCCAGCGACTTCAGTTGAGCCAGGAAGGGCTCAAGCTTGTCCAGACGCAAGGCGCAAGGGCCATCGCATTTGGCATTGTCAGGATCCGGGTGCGCCTCAAGGAACAGACCGGCCAGGCCCTGGCTGATGCCAGCCTTGGCGAGGTCGGTAACCTGGGCACGACGACCACCGGCAGAATCGGAGCGACCACCGGGCATTTGCAGCGCGTGGGTCACGTCGAAAAAGACCGGGTATTCAAATTGCTTCATGATGCCGAAGCCCAGCATGTCGACCACAAGGTTGTTGTAGCCAAAGCTTGAGCCACGCTCACAGAGGATCAACTGATCGTTGCCCGCTTCTTCGCACTTGCTCAGGATGTGTTTCATTTCCTGAGGAGCAAGGAATTGGGCTTTTTTGATGTTGATCACGGCACCGGTCTTGGCCATGGCCACAACCAGATCAGTCTGGCGCGACAGGAAAGCCGGCAACTGGATGATGTCGCAGACCTCGGCGACCACGGCTGCTTGCGCAGGCTCGTGGACGTCGGTGATCACCGGCACACCAAACGCTTGCTTGATGTCCTGAAAAATCCGCATGCCCTCTTCGAGGCCGGGGCCACGGTAAGAGTTGATCGATGAACGGTTAGCCTTGTCGAAACTGGCCTTGAAGACGTAAGGGATACCGAGCTTTTCGGTAACACGTACGTATTCTTCGCACACCTGCATGGCCATATCACGGCTTTCCAGCACGTTCATGCCACCGAACAAGACCATTGGCTTGTCGTTGGCAATGTCGATATTGCCTACGCGGATAATTTTTTGCGCCATGCTGATTAAGCCTTCTTCTCGTGTTGCGCCAATGCTGCTTTAACGAAACCGCTGAACAGAGGGTGACCATCACGAGGAGTCGAGGTGAACTCCGGGTGGAACTGGCACGCCACGAACCAAGGATGATCCGGTGCTTCAACCACTTCTACCAGCGCGCCGTCACCGGAACGACCGGTCACTTTCAGGCCCGCTTCGATCAGCTGTGGCAGCAGGTTGTTGTTCACTTCATAGCGATGGCGATGACGCTCAACAATCACGTCCTTGGCATAGCAATCATGAACCTTGGAGCCGGCTGCCAGTTGGCAGTCCTGCGCGCCCAGACGCATGGTGCCGCCCAGATCAGAGGTTTCGGTACGGGTTTCGACTGCACCGGTGGCGTCTTCCCACTCAGTGATCAAGCCCACAACCGGGTGGCCGCTGCTGCGATCGAACTCAGTGGAGTTAGCGTCTTTCCAGCCCAGCACGTTACGTGCGAACTCGATAACGGCCACTTGCATGCCCAGGCAGATACCCAGGTAAGGCACCTTGTTCTCACGAGCATATTGAACCGCGGTGATCTTGCCTTCTACGCCGCGCAGACCGAAGCCGCCCGGAACCAGAATGGCGTCAGCGCCTTCGAGCAGTTCAGTGCCTTTGTTTTCGATGTCTTCGGAATCGATATAACGCAGGTTGACCTTGGTACGGTTGGAAATACCGGCGTGGCTCATCGCTTCGATCAGCGACTTGTACGCGTCCAGCAGTTCCATGTACTTGCCAACCATGGCGATAGTGACTTCGCGCTCAGGGTTGAGCTTGGCGTCGACCACTTTATCCCATTCGGACAGGTCGGCGCTGTTGCACTGCAAGCCAAAACGCTCAACGACGAAATCATCCAGGCCCTGAGCGTGCAGCATGCCCGGGATCTTGTAGATGGTGTCGGCGTCTTCCAGAGAAATGACCGCACGCTCTTCAACGTTGGTGAACAGCGCGATCTTGCGACGCGAAGACACATCAACGTGGTGATCGGAACGGCAGATCAGAACATCTGGCTGCAGGCCGATGGAGCGCAATTCTTTAACCGAGTGTTGCGTTGGTTTGGTTTTCGTTTCGCCAGCAGTGGCGATGTACGGAACCAGAGTCAGGTGCATCAGCATGGCGCGCTTGGCGCCCACTTCGATGCGCAGCTGACGGATAGCCTCGAGGAACGGTTGGGACTCAATGTCACCCACAGTGCCGCCAATCTCGACCATCGCTACGTCGGCATCGCCGGCGCCCTTGATGATCCGACGCTTGATTTCGTCAGTGATGTGCGGAATCACCTGG
Source organism: Pseudomonas sp. FSL R10-1350 (assembly GCF_009600525.1). Lineage (NCBI taxonomy): Bacteria > Pseudomonadati > Pseudomonadota > Gammaproteobacteria > Pseudomonadales > Pseudomonadaceae > Pseudomonas > Pseudomonas sp. FSL R10-1350. Next base: position 21,908 of record NZ_WIVR01000007.1, on the reverse strand, counting down.
ATGGTCGCCCCCAGGTAATCACCACGGCGCTCCTTGCGCAGGACGTGTTCGTAAACGCGGCCCGTGGTGAAGTTGTTGTTCTGGGTCATGGTCGTGCGGATGAACCGCTCGTAGTGGCCCAAGTCCAGGTCGGTCTCGGCGCCGTCATGAGTGACGAACACTTCACCGTGCTGGAACGGGCTCATGGTGCCCGGATCAACGTTGATGTAGGGGTCCAGCTTCAGCATGGTGACCTTAAGTCCCCGCGCCTCCAGGATGGCTGCCAATGAAGCCGAGGCAATGCCTTTCCCCAATGAAGAAACAACACCGCCCGTGACGAAGATGTAGCGCGTCATGAAAAACCCTAGAAGTCTGCGTTAAAGCGGTCAGAGCCGCCGGGGAGAGCGAAGGAAGGCCGAAGCCCCCAATCACCAGCATTAGTCACAGTGCACCTTTCGAAAAACTGCTGCGTTGAAACAGACCGATGGAGACCAACGGTTCGATACAAGCCACACATTTTTTTAAAATCGCCCAGCAAAGACTGCTTGGTAATCGGCAACATCTGCAATTCCGGTGAATTTACAGAAGTTGTATCAAGAAGGGAGCGTAGTCTACCGGAAAGCCCCTTTCAGCTCAAACCTTGATCGCTGGAAGTTGGCAACCACTGCAATTGCCAACGCCCACAGGGATCGCAAGCCAGTCCCTGAAGGTTTGCCACCACCAATAACTGCTCATTGCGGTACAACAGCGGCAATCTGCCACGCACAAAGCCGGGTACACCGTGCTCGTTGAGCAAACGTTTGAGATCCCGATGCCCGCGCTGCGCCAGTTGCATCACCTCACCACCTTGACGATAGCTCACGTGCAAAGGACCTGCGGGAATCTCGCCGAGCAAACGTAACCGACCATTACCCGGCAGGCTCAATGGTAAATCTGTCTGCTCCCACGCCAATGGCGCAACAGGCTGACGCAACCAGTCACCGCTCAACCACCAGAGGTGACCGCCAGCCCGGTGTAACTGGCCCTCGGCCAATGTCCAGATTGGTTGCGCATCTTCGCGGGCATCGCGCAGGGTTTCCCACCCGGCCCAATGATCGGTGTCCGGCAGTTGAGTGAAACCGGCCAGCCAATGGCGCAACGCGTTGCGTTGACGGGCCGCTGAAAGCCCGGCAATCGGTGCCAGCGCCAGGGACGGCAGGCCAAGCCAGGAGAACTCGGTGTGCGGGGTTGCCGCGGCGAGATCCTGTTGCGCCAACTCGTCGAGCAGGCCTTGCGCCTCGGCACAATGGGCAGCAGTGCGCGCCAAGCTCGCAGCAGCTTGCGGCCAGCGCTTGGTCAGGGTGGGAAAAACTTCATGGCGCAGATAGTTACGCGAAAAATCGGTTTGGGTGTTCGAAGGGTCTTCGACCCAGCTCAAGCCGTGCGCGCGCGCGTAGGCTTCCAGCTCGGCGCGAGAGACATCCAGCAAGGGACGACACAAATGGCCCTGCCCCAGCGCCCGCTCACGGGGCATGGCCGCCACCCCGCTCACCCCTGCCCCGCGCAACAGGCGAAACAACACGGTTTCTGCCTGATCATCACGGTGCTGGCCCGTCAGCAAGACTTCGCCCGCCTGGGTGACAGCTTCAAAAGCCTGATAGCGCGCTTCTCGTGCAGCACGCTCAAGGCTAGCGCCTGGGCGGACCTGCACCTGGAACACCTGTAACGGCACAGCCAGCGAATCACACAGCACCTGACAATGCGCCGGCCAGGAATCAGCAGCCGCCTGCAAGCCATGATGCACATGGACGGCGCACAGAGCAGGAAGCGAGTGGGTTTGACGCAGATGGGCGAGCAGGTGCAACAGAACGGTTGAATCAAGGCCGCCAGAGAGTGCGACGTGCCAGGCATTGGCGTTGCGCCAGGGGGTCAGGGCTTGAAGCAGTTGCGTTGAGAGGTTGGGCATGTCGAGCACCGTCCAGATCAAAAGCCCCTCACCCTGGCCCTCTCCCGGAGGGAGAGGGGACTGACCGGATGCGAACTCTAGAACACCGCTAATCAGCGCCTCCCCCGGAGGGAGGGGAACTGACCGGGTGCGAACTCTAGAGCACCGCTAATCAGCGCCTCCCCCGGAGGGAGGGGGACTGACCGGATGCGAACTCTAGAACACCGCTAATCAGCTCCCTCTCCCCCCGGGAGAGGGTTGGGGTGAGGGCAAGCTTTGATCAGAGACCGTAGCTCATCAGGCGGTCATAACGACGCTTGAGCAAGGTTTCGGTGTCCAGCTTTTTCAGCATGTCCAATTGCGACAGCAGCTCACCACGGATGGTCGCAGACGCTGCGGCCGGATCACGGTGGGCACCGCCCAATGGCTCGGTGATGATCTTGTCGACAATACCCAGGCCTTTGAGGCGCTCAGCGGTAATGCCCATGGCTTCTGCTGCGTCCGGAGCTTTTTCGGCGGTTTTCCACAGAATCGAGGCGCAACCTTCTGGCGAGATCACCGCGTACGTTGAGTACTGCAGCATGTTCAACTGGTCGCAAACACCAATTGCCAATGCACCGCCCGAACCGCCTTCACCGATAACGGTAGAGATGATCGGGGTTTTCAGGCGAGCCATCACCCGCAGGTTCCAGGCAATCGCTTCGCTCTGGTTACGCTCTTCAGCGTCGATCCCAGGGTAAGCACCCGGTGTGTCGATGAACGTCAGGATCGGCATTTTGAAGCGCTCGGCCATTTCCATCAGGCGGCACGCCTTGCGGTAGCCTTCTGGACGCGGCATACCGAAGTTACGACGAACCTTCTCGCGCACTTCGCGGCCTTTCTGGTGACCGATCACCATCACGGGCTGGTCATCCAGACGCGCAATACCGCCCACAATGGCGGCGTCATCCGAGAAGTGACGGTCGCCGTGCAACTCGTCGAACTCGGTGAAGATGTGATCGATGTAGTCCAGGGTGTAAGGACGACGCGGGTGACGGGCCAGACGAGCAATTTGCCAGCTGGTCAGCTTGCCGAAAATATCTTCAGTCAGCGTTTTGCTTTTGTCTTGCAGGCGAGAGATTTCATCGCTGATGTTCAGCGAGTTGTCATTACCGACCAAGCGCAACTCTTCGATTTTGGCTTGCAGGTCAGCAATCGGCTGTTCGAAATCAAGAAAATTCGGGTTCATAAGCATCCGTCTTGGGTCGGCGGCAAAGCATGCCAGCGGGTTTGAAGCCCAGCATTTGCTGGTGAATCCAACCCGACTGGGGCAGCCGGTTGATCTGTATCGCGCCTACCTTAAGGGAGAGGCGCTCTCAGGTCGAGATTAAAAATTCAGGTCGAGGTCAGGGCGCGTGTATCGCCCCTGACCGTCAACGGTATTGGAGGAAGACGTTGTCTCGCCCAAACTGGTCACGCAACGCTTGAATCAAGCTGTCTGCCGGATCAATTCGCCAACTTTCGCCAAACTGCAGCAAAGCCTTGGCGTCTGCGCCGGTGTAGTCCAGGGTGATCGGGCACGCTCCACGGTGTTTTTTGAACAACTCGCCCAAAAAACGCAATTGATCGCCTTTGAGCGCCGCTTGCGTCACTTTCAGACGCAAACTTTCAGCCAGGCTGGTGCGCGCTTCTTCCATGCTCATCACACGCTTGACCCGCAAACGCAGGCCGCCGGAGAAGTCATCATTGCTGACCTCACCTTCGACCACCACCATTGCATCAGTCTGCAACAGCGATTGCGCCGAATGGAAGGCCTCGGCAAACAGCGAGGCTTCGATGCGCCCTGAACGGTCGTCCAGGGTGATAAAGCCCATCTTGTCGCCCTTTTTGTTCTTCATCACACGCAAGGCAATGATCATCCCGGCGACGGTCTGAGTGTCCCGCGCCGGTTTCAGATCAATGATGCGCTGACGGGCAAAGCGGCGGATCTCACCTTCATATTCATCAATCGGGTGGCCGGTCAGGTACAGCCCAAGGGTGTCTTTCTCACCTTTGAGACGTTCCTTGAGGGTCAGTTCCTTGGCCTTGCGGTGGTTGGCATAGACATCCGCGTCTTCTTCGACAAACAAACCGCCAAACAAGTCGGCATGCCCGCTGTCGTGGGTGCGCGCAGTCTGTTCAGCCGACTTGATGGCCTCTTCCATCGCCGTCAGCAACACCGCGCGGTTCAGGTCGATATGCGCCTGATAAGCCTTCGGCTCGTCATAGAAGTACGGCCCAAGACGGTCCAGCGCACCACTGCGGATCAAACCGTCGAGGGTACGCTTGTTGATCCGCTTGAGGTCAACACGGGCACAGAAATCGAACAGGTCGGTAAACGGGCCGTCTTTGCGTGCTTCGGTAATGGCCTCGACCGGCCCCTCACCCACCCCTTTGATCGCGCCCAGGCCGTAAATAATGCGGCCTTCGTCGTTCACCGTGAACTTGAACTCCGAGGCATTCACATCCGGCGCATCAAGACGCAGCTTCATGCTGCGAATTTCTTCGATCAGGGTCACAACTTTGTCGGTGTTGTGCATATCCGCCGACAACACCGCGGCCATGAACGGTGCCGGGTAGTGAGTTTTCAGCCAGGCCGTCTGGTACGACACCAGACCGTAAGCAGCGGAGTGAGACTTGTTAAAGCCATAACCGGCAAATTTCTCTACCAGGTCGAAAATGTTACCGGCAAGGTCGGCATCAATATTGTTGTTGCCACAGCCTTCGATGAAACCGCCGCGCTGCTTGGCCATTTCTTCAGGCTTTTTCTTACCCATGGCTCGACGCAGCATGTCAGCGCCGCCAAGGGTGTAACCGGCCATGACCTGAGCAATCTGCATCACCTGTTCCTGATACAGGATGATGCCGTAGGTCGGCGCCAATACCGGCTTGAGGCCTTCGTACTGGTAGTCGGAGTGCGGGTACGCCAGTTCGGCGCGACCGTGCTTACGGTTGATAAAGTCATCAACCATGCCTGATTGCAGCGGGCCCGGACGGAACAGGGCCACCAGTGCGATCAAGTCTTCAAGGCAGTCGGGCTTAAGCTTTTTGATCAGCTCTTTCATGCCGCGCGACTCAAGCTGGAACACCGCAGTGGTCTCGGCTTTTTGCAGCAATTGGTAAGTGGGCTTATCGTCCAGAGGGATGAAGGCGATGTCCAGCGGCGCTTCATTGACCTTGGCGCGGTCACGGTTGATGGTTTTCAGCGCCCAGTCGATGACCGTCAGGGTCCGCAGACCGAGGAAGTCGAACTTCACCAGACCTGCCGACTCAACGTCATCCTTGTCGAACTGGGTGACCAGACCGCCACCCTCTTCATCGCAGTAAATCGGCGAGAAGTCCGTGAGTTTGGTCGGGGCGATAACCACACCACCGGCGTGCTTACCGACGTTACGCACAACGCCTTCAAGCTTGCGCGCCATTTCCCAGATTTCAGCAGCCTCTTCATCGACCTTGATGAAGTCGCGCAGGATCTCTTCCTGCTCAAAGGCCTTTTCGAGGGTCATGCCCACTTCGAACGGGATCATCTTAGACAGGCGGTCAGCCAGGCCGTAGGACTTGCCCTGAACCCGTGCCACGTCGCGGATTACCGCCTTCGCAGCCATCGAACCAAAGGTGATGATCTGGCTTACGGCGTTACGCCCGTATTTTTCAGCCACGTATTCAATAACCCGGTCGCGACCATCCATGCAGAAGTCGACGTCAAAGTCGGGCATCGATACCCGTTCCGGGTTAAGGAATCGTTCGAACAGCAGGTCGTATTCCAGCGGATCAAGGTCGGTGATCTTCTGCACATACGCCACCAGCGAGCCGGCACCCGACCCCCGGCCAGGCCCCACCGGCACGCCGTTGCTTTTGGCCCACTGGATAAAGTCCATTACGATCAGGAAGTAACCGGGGAAGCCCATCTGGATGATGATATCCAGCTCGAAATTCAACCGATCGACGTACACCTGACGCTTGGCGTCGTAGTCTTCGGTGGTGTCTTTGGGCAGCAGAACGGTCAAACGCTCTTCAAGGCCTTCAAAGGACACTTTGCGGAAATATTCATCGATGGTCATGCCATCGGGAATCGGGAAGTTGGGCAGGAAGTGAGTGCCCAGCTTCACGTCAATATTGCAGCGCTTGGCAATTTCGACCGTATTGGCCAACGCCTCCGGCAGGTCACTGAACAGCTCGGCCATTTCTTCGGCGCTTTTCAGGTACTGCTGGTCGCTGTAGTTCTTGGAGCGACGCGGGTCATCCAGCGCCCGGCCTTCACCAATGCATACGCGAGTTTCGTGAGCCTCGAAATCTTGCTGCTTGATGAAGCGCACATCGTTGGTGGCCACCAATGGCGCACCGATCTCATCGGCCAGCGCAACCGCGGCGTGCAGGTGCTCTTCATCATTGGGACGGCTGGTGCGCTGAACTTCGAGATAAAAGCGCTCGGGGAACACCGCCATCCACTCAAGCGCCAGGGTGCGCGCCTCTTCGGCGTTACCGCTGAGCAGCGCCAGGCCTATCTCGCCCTCTTTGGCAGCCGACAGCATGATCAAACCGTCGGCAGCTTCAGCGACCCACTCACGCTCAATGATCACCTGACCATTGCGCTGACCGTCGATAAAGCCCCGCGAGATCAGCTCGGTCAGGTTGCGGTAACCCACGGCATTCATCGCCAACAGGCTGATACGGCTCAGCGGGTTATCCGGATCTTTGTTCGACAGCCACAGATCGGCACCACAAATCGGCTTGATACCGCCGCCCATGGCGGTTTTATAGAATTTGACGAGAGAACACATGTTGTTCTGATCGGTCACCGCAACGGCGGGCATGTTCATGCCGGCCAGGGTTTTGATCAGCGGTTTGATCCGCACCAGGCCATCGACCAGGGAGTATTCAGTGTGCAGGCGCAGGTGAACGAATGAAGCCGGCATGGTGATCCTGTCTATCAGCTTTGGAAAACAACAAGGCCCGGATTGTACCGGGCCTTGGCAAAAACATCAGCCTCGCGACTAAACCTTGGCAAGGCCTTCACGCGCTTCGTACGCACGACGAACCGGGCCGAACGAGCGTCGATGAATAGGCGTGGGGCCCAAACGCTCAAGGGCTTCCAGATGGACGGAGGTCGGGTAACCCTTGTGCCCACCGATACCATAACCGGGGTATTGCAGCTCAAAGGCCGCCATCTCGCGGTCACGGCTGACCTTGGCCAAAATCGAAGCGGCAGCAATGGCCGGGACCTTGCTATCGCCCTTGACCACCGCTTCAGCCGGCATGGCCAGCTTGGGGCAGCGGTTGCCGTCAATCATCGCCAGCTTAGGGGTGATGCTCAGCCCCTCTACCGCCCGCTGCATGGCCAGCATGGTGGCGTGCAAAATGTTCAGTTCGTCGATTTCTTCGACTTCAGCCCGCGCAATGCACCAGCTCAAGGCTTTTTCGCGAATCTCATCGAAAAGCTTTTCACGACGCGCTTCGGTCAGTTTTTTCGAGTCGTTGAGGCCCGCAATCGGGCGCTTCGGGTCAAGAATGACCGCTGCCGTGACCACGGCACCGCATAACGGGCCACGACCGACTTCATCAACACCGGCAACCAGGTCTTCAACCTGATTGACCAGATTGAAGTCCAATCCGATTTGCATAGTCACTGTACTCATTAAGATTTTGCGATCAGGCCCAGCACTGCGTCTGCGGCCTGATTGGAAGCGTCGAGACGCAATGTGCGATGGATCTCGTCAAAGCCGCGTGTTTGTTCCTCACCCCCATCCAGCAAAGGCAAGACGGTGTCAGCCAGCGCGTCTGGCGTTGCAGCATCCTGCAACAGTTCAGGCACCAACAGGCGTTGAGCCAGCAGGTTCGGCAGCGACACGTACGGGCTTTTGACCAGACGTTTGAGGATCCAGAACGTCAGCGACGACAAGCGATACGCAACCACCATCGGCCGTTTGTACAGCAGCGCCTCAAGGGTCGCGGTGCCGGAGGCGATCAACACCGCATCACAGGCGGCCAGCGCCAGGTGTGACCGGCCATCGAGCAAGGTCAACGGCAAGTCACGGCCCACCAGCGATTGCTCAATCTGAATACGACGCGCGTTATTGGCGCACGGCAATACAAAACGGACCTCAGGACGCGCCTGATAGACCTTCTGCGCAGCATCCAGAAACAAACCGCCCAGTTTGCCGACTTCCCCGCCGCGACTGCCGGGCATCAAGGCGATCAGCGGGCCATCGGGCAGGCCCAATTCAGCACGCGCAGCAGCACGGTCAGCTTCAAGCGGGATGGCATCGGCCAACGGGTGGCCGACAAAACGCACCGGCACGCCCTTCTCTTCATAGAATTTGGCTTCAAACGGGAACAGCGTGAGCATCAAGTCGCAGCCTTCGCGAATTTTCAGCACCCGCTTCTGACGCCACGCCCACACAGACGGGCTGACGTAGTGCACGGTCTTGATCCCGGCACGGCGCAATTGCAGCTCGATGTTAAGGGTGAAGTCAGGGGCGTCGATACCGATAAACACGTCAGGCTTTTCAGCAATCAGCGTTTTAACCAGCTCTTTGCGGCGCTTGAGCAGCTCACGCAGGCGGCCAAGCACTTCTACCAGGCCCATGACCGACAAGCGCTCCATCGGGAAGTAAGAGCTCATGCCCTCTGCTTCCATCAATGGACCGCCGACGCCAATGAACTCGATATCCCCATGACGGGCCTTGAGCGCACGCATCAGCCCGGAGCCGAGAATGTCACCGGAGGCTTCGCCAGCCACCAGAGCAATACGCAATCTGGCCATGATTAGCGCGTAATGCCGCGAGTAGAGGAACGGATCGACTCGACGAACATCGCCACTTCAGGGAACTGCACAGCCGGTTCGGCCAGTTCAGCCAGCGCCTGGTCGACGGTAAGGCCCTGTCGGTAAACCACTTTGTAAGCTCGGCGCAGGGCGTGAATGGCTTCATCGCTGAAACCACGGCGGCGCATGCCTTCAAAGTTCATGCTGCGCGCTTCGGCCGGGCTACCGAACACGGTGACAAACGCCGGAACGTCTTTACCGATGGCAGTGCCCATGCCCGAAAAACTGTGCGCACCGATATGGCAGAACTGGTGAACCAGCGTGAAGCCGGACAGGATCGCCCAGTCACCCATGTGCACATGGCCCGCCAAGGCGGCGTTGTTAACCAGAATGCAGTGGTTGCCAATCACGCTGTCATGCCCGATATGGGCATAGGCCATGATCAAGTTGTGATCACCCAGCGTTGTTTCAGCACGGTCCTGCACGGTGCCGCGGTGAATGGTGACGCCTTCCCGAATAACGTTGTGATCACCAATCACCAGGCGCGTTTCTTCGCCTTTGTACTTCAGATCAGGTGTGTCCTCGCCTACCGAAGAAAACTGGTAGATGCGATTGTGTTTACCGATCCTGGTTGGGCCTTTAAGAATTACATGCGGCCCAATCACAGTCCCCTCGCCGATTTCCACACCTGCGCCGATGATCGACCAAGGGCCGACCTCGACGTCGTCGGCCAAAATGGCCGTCGGATCGATGATTGCGCGAGGGTCAATCAAACTCATAGTTTGCGTTCCGCACAGATGATCTCAGCCGAGCACACTGGCTTGCCGTCAACCGTGGCCTGGCATTCAAATTTCCAGATGGAGCGCTTGCAGCTCAGGAACTTGGCTTCAAGGATCAGTTGATCCCCTGGCAGTACAGGCTGGCGAAAGCGCAGCTTGTCGGAGCCGACGAAATAATAGAGCGTGCCGTCGGAAGGCTTCAGATCCATCATCTTGAAACCCAGAATGCCAGCGGCCTGAGCCATCGCTTCAATGATCAGGACGCCCGGCATGATCGGGTGCGCCGGGAAGTGACCGTTGAAGAAAGGTTCATTGATGCTGACATTCTTGTAGGCACGAATGCGCTTGTTCTCGACATCCAGATCCACCACTCGGTCCACCAGCAGGAACGGGTAACGGTGGGGCAGATATTCGCGAATCTCGTTGATGTCCATCATTTCGTGGGGAAGCCTGTAATAAAGATTGGGCGCGCGCGACTAAGGCGCGCTCCTCTAGCAAATCAAGGAAGCAAACCAGTGGCTATGCACTCTTGATATGGAAAATGTACTAGCCCTCTGAAGAAGCTTTACCGTCCGGGGTCACTTCCCCGACGCGCTTTTCCAGATGTTTTAGCCGTCTTGCAATGTCATCCAGCTGACGTATGCGTGCCGCACTTTTGCGCCACTCTGCAGCCGGCTGCATGGCAGTACCGGAAGAATAGGCTCCTGGCTCGGTGATCGAATGCGTCACCATCGTCATGCCAGTCAAGAACACGTTGTCACAAATTTCAATGTGACCGACCAAACCAACTCCGCCTGCGAGCATGCAGTGCTTACCGATTTTAGTACTACCGGAAATGCCTACACACGCGGCCATCGCCGTATGGTCACCCACCTGAACGTTGTGCGCGATCTGGATCTGGTTATCCAGTTTGACGCCATTGCCGATCAACGTATCGGCCAAAGCACCCCGATCAATGGCCGTGTTGACGCCAATTTCGACATCATCACCGAGGGTCACACCGCCAATTTGAGCGATTTTCTGCCAAATACCTTTTTCGTTGGCGAAACCAAAACCTTCGCCACCCAACACGGCACCCGACTGAATCACCACACGCTTGCCGATATGCACATCGTGGTACAGGGTCACACGAGGTGCCAGCCAGCCGTCTTCACCAATGGTGCAACGCGCACCGATAAAGCAATGCGCACCGATGGTGACGCCGGCAGCGATTCGCGCACCGCTCTCAATGACCGCAAACGCACCGATGCTCGCCATTGGATCAACCACCGCATCGTCCGCAATCACGGCCGAAGGGTGAACCCCGGCAGTGGCTTTGGGCTTGGGGTCGAACAAATGGGAAATTCGGGCATACGCCAGGTAAGGATCGGGCACAACCAGCGCATCCCCCGCGTACTCCTCGGCATCCGCCGCCTTGAGCAATACCGCTCCAGCGTGGCAGTCAACGAGGTATTTACGGTATTGGGGATTAGCCAGAAAGCTCAACTGAGCTGGGCCGGCCTCTTGCAAAGTGGCCAGCCCAGTAATTTCTTTCTCCGCGGAGCCACGCAAGGTGGCCCCGAGGAACTCGGCCAATCGGCCGAGTTTTATAGTCGCGGTCATAATTACTTCAGCTGATTCATGCGCTCAATCACTTGGCGAGTGATGTCGTACTGAGGTTTTACATCAATCACAGCACCACGCTCGAACACCAGGTCAAAGGCGCCTTTCTTGATGACTTCTTCAACAGCGCTGTCCAGTTTTGGCTTCAGCTGTTTCAGCATTTCACGGTCAGCAACGGCCTTGGCTTCGTTCAGCTCCTTGGACTGGAACTGGAAGTCACGGGCCTTTTGCTTGAATTCAAGCTCCAGACGCTCACGCTCGCCTTGCTGCATTTTGTCGCCGCCGCTAACCAGACGGTCCTGGATGCCCTTGGCGCTGCTTTCCAGGTTTTTCAGTTTAGTCAGTTGTGGGCCAAATTTCTTCTCGGCATCCACGGCATAACGCTTGGCAGCGTCGGATTCAAGCAGTGCCATTTGATAGTTCAGCACAGCAATTTTCATGTCGGCAAAAGCCGGGCCCGCTGCCAAGAGCGAAGCCAGGAGAACCAATTGAGTCAACTTACGCACGATGCACTCCTAAAAAATCCGTTGTCTGTATCTATAGTCAGGCTTTTAGAAAGTCTGGCCGAGGGAGAATTGGAACACTTGAGTGTCTGCGTCATCCGGTTTCTTGATCGGCATGGCCAAGCTGAAGCTCAGCGGGCCAAGCGCAGTTACCCATGTCACACCTACACCCACAGAACTGGCCATATTGCTAAAGCTGATATCGCAATTCTTGGTTTCGCCCTTGCAGTTGGTGTCGAACACGTTACCCACATCCCAGAAGACGGAAGTGCGCAGGGAACGTTGATCCTTCACAAACGGCATCGGGAACAGAACTTCTACACCACCCTGGATCAGCACGTTACCACCGAACGGCAGCGGGTCTTGATCCGGGTCGGCAATCGTACCCGGGTTCTTACCGGTACTCGGCGTACTGCGTGGGCCCAGTGCGCTGTCTTTAAAGCCACGTACCGAGTTGAAACCACCCGCGTAGTAGTTCTCGTAGAACGGCAGACCTTCAGTCGAACCGTAACCATCACCATAGCCCAACTCTGTGTGCAGGCGAGCGGTGAAGGTATCGCTCAACGGCTGGAACAACTGTGCACGATAGTCCAGTTTGTAGAACTGCAGGTCGCTGCCAGGAATGGTGGTTTCCAGCACCAGGCTCTGCGACGTACCACGGGTTGGCAACACGCCTTTGTTCAGGGTCGACTCGGACCAGCCAATCGATGCCTTGAAGTTGAGATACTTGTCACCTTCACGGTTTACGAAGTCGAAGATCTCGTCAACGGTGTAACGACCAGTGCTGATTTCATCCTGCTGAACGGTCAGGCCGTAGGTCAGACGGGAGGTATCGCTGATCGGGTAGCCCATGGTAACGCCAGCACCCAGGCTGTCGACCGAGTAGTTGGCAACGTCAACGTCCAGCTCTTTGTAGTCAGTGGTGCGGTAGAAAACGTTGTAGCCCAGGCTCACACCGTCCGGCGTCCAGTACGGGTCAACGTAGCTGAAGTTGTAACGGCTTTGGTATTCGCTGCGGGTCAGGCCGATGCTGACCTTGTTACCCGTACCCAGGAAGTTGTTCTGGGTAATCGAGCCACCCAGGATCAAACCGGCGCTCTGAGCAAAACCGACGCTGGCAGTGATCGAACCCGACGCTTGTTCTTCAACAGCGTAGTTCACGTCAACCATGTCGTCAGTGCCTGGCACTGCCGGAGTTTCAACGTTCACTTCCTTGAAGAAGCCCAGACGCTCAAGGCGAACCTTGGACTGGTCGATCAGGTAAGTAGAAGCCCAACCGCCTTCCATCTGGCGCATTTCACGACGCAGCACTTCGTCTTCCGACTTGGTGTTGCCGCGGTAGTTGATACGGTTCACGTAAGCACGCTTGCCCGGATCGACCACAAAGGTGATAGCAACGGTGTGGTTTTCCGGGTCTGGCTGAGGCACGCCGTTAACGTTGGCGAAGGTGTAGCCTTCGTTACCCAGACGACGGGTGATCAGCTCGGAGGTGGTGGTCATCAGCTTGCGCGAGAACACCTGACCTGGCTGAACCAGCAGCAGCGACTTGATCTGATCTTCCGGGACCTTGAGGTCACCGCTCAGTTTGACCGAGCCGACATTGTATTTTTCGCCTTCGTTCACGTTGACCGTGATGTAGACGTTCTTTTTGTCAGGGGTGATCGATACCTGGGTCGAGGCGATATCCATGTTGATATAGCCGCGATCGAGGTAGTAGGAACGCAGACGCTCCAGGTCACCCGACAGTTTTTCACGCGCATACTTGTCGTCGTTCTTGAAGAACGACAACCAGTTGGTAGTTTTCAGTTCGAACAGATCAACCAGGTCAGATTCCGGGAAGACCGTGTTACCCACCACGTTGATGTGCTGGATAGAGGCAACGGTGCCCTCGTTGATGTTGACCTTCAAGGCAACGCGGTTGCGCGGCTCAGGCACCACTTCGGTGTCTACCGTCGCCGAGTAGCGGCCTTGGGCAACATACTGACGTTGCAGCTCGTTACGAACACCTTCAAGGGTCGCACGCTGGAAGATTTCGCCTTCAGCCAGGCCCGATTGTTTCAGGCCTTTCATCAGGTCATCAGTGGAGATCGCCTTGTTACCGTCAATGGTGATGCTGGAGACGGAAGGACGTTCGACAACCGTAATGACGAGCACATTGCCATCACGACCCAGTTGGATATCCTGAAAGAACCCGGTTTTGAACAACGCACGAGTGGATTCCACCAAACGGCGGTCATCCGCTACCTCACCCACGTTCAGCGGTAACGCGCCAAACACGCTGCCGGCGGAAACCCGCTGGAGCCCGTTGACACGGATATCAGAGATAGTGAAGGACTCGGCGTGAACTTCGGCGATCATCAGTACGGCGAGAACCGCAGTTAGCAGCAGACGTTTCATGAAGTCCTTTCTTATTCCAACTGGCAATAAACAAACTGCCGCAAAATGCGGCAGATTCGCAATTCAGCGAAGTGTTTACAGTCGTCCCAAGTCGTTGACCAGAGCAAGTAACATCACTCCGACCACCAAACTGATACCGATCTGCATCCCCCAACCCTGTACCCGATCCGACAAGGGACGACCACGCGCCCACTCGATCAGATAAAACAACAAGTGCCCACCGTCCAGGACGGGAATGGGCAACAAGTTCAGAACCCCCAGGCTAATACTCAGATAAGCCAGGAAATTCAAGAAATCAGCAACGCCCGACTGGGCAGAAGCGCCCGCCACTTTAGCAATGGTTATCGGTCCACTCAAGTTTTTTACCGAGAGCTCGCCGAACAACATTTTCTTCAGTGAATCGAGCGTCAATACGCTCATGGTCCACGTACGCTTGACCCCTTCGCCGATGGCGGCGACCGGGCCATAGCTGACTTCGCGAATCATCGCAGGTGGCCAATCGACACCTTTGACCCCTGCCCCCAGATAACCGGTCGCCGCCTCACCTTCACCGCGAGCGGCCAGAACCACCGGCACCTCAAGCGCAACACCGTCGCGCTCGACACGCAAATCTACGCGGGCCGCGGGCCGCAGACGAACCCAGTCCACAACTTGTTGCCAGTCATTGATGGCCTGACCGTTCATGGACAGCAGTTTGTCACCGGTCTTGAGGCCAGCGGCCTGGGCCGGACCTTTAGGGTCAAGTTCTGCCAAAACGGCTGGCAGCTCAGGGCGCCATGGCCGAATACCCAACGATTTGATCGGATCCGGCTCATCAGCCCCTTTCAGCCAGTCATGCAAAACCAGCTGGTGGGAGCTTTCAACATCGGAATCGGGGCCGCGCACCGCAACCTGAATGGAACCGCTTTCGCCGAGGCGACGCACCAGTTGCAGGTTGACGTTCGACCAGCCCACCGTTGGCTGGCCATCAATTGAAACAATTTCCTGACCGGCTACCAGGCCGGCTTGTGCCGCCAGGCTGCCGCTTTCGACCGCGCCGATCACCGGGCGCACCTGCTGGCTGCCCATCATTGCCAGCACCCAGAAGAACGCAATGGCCAGCAAGAAGTTGGCCACAGGCCCGGCTGCGACGATGGCAATGCGCTGCCCGACGGTTTTGCGGTTGAAGGATTGATCCAGCTGGTCGGCCGGAACATCGCCTTCACGCTCGTCGAGCATTTTTACGTAGCCGCCCAGCGGAATCGCTGCAACGACAAACTCAGTACCCTGACGGTCATGCCAGCGTAAGAGAGGCGTACCGAAGCCCACAGAAAAGCGCAGAACCTTGACGCCGCAACGGCGCGCCACCCAAAAGTGACCGAATTCATGAAATGTGACCAGCACCCCCAATGCCACCAGGGTGCCAACAATCATATAGAGCGCACTCATCTACTTTCTCCGCGATTCTGTCCGGCTCCGACATGTACCACTTGTCAGTTGTTACGGCTCAACCACTGCTCAGCTCGCAGTCGCGCTTGGGTATCTACCGCAAATACAGCATCCAGCTCATCGACTGCAATCACAGGCTCATTGCTTAACACATCTTCAATAAGGTTGGCGATTTGCGGGTAACGAATCTTGCCGTCAAGAAACGCCGCCACCGCCACTTCGTTTGCTGCATTGAGGGTCGCGGGTGCGCTGTTACCCGCTTCGGCTGCTTCTCGACACAGACGCAAACACGGGAAACGCTGTTCGTCCGGACGCTCAAAGTCCAGCCGCGCAACCGCAAACAGATCCAGCGGCGCAACACCCGAGTCGATGCGCTCAGGCCACGCCAGGGCATTGGCAATGGGTGTGCGCATGTCCGGATTCCCGAGTTGGGCCAAGACCGAGCCATCCACGTAATCGACCAGCGAATGAATCACGCTTTGTGGGTGGATCACCACTTCAACCTGGCTTGGCTTGGCATCGAATAACCAGCAGGCTTCGATCAGCTCCAAGCCCTTGTTCATCATGCTCGCCGAATCAACGGAAATCTTGCGCCCCATCGACCAATTGGGATGAGCACACGCCTGATCCGGAGTGACATGTTGCAGCAACTCTAATGGCGTTTCGCGGAACGGTCCGCCCGACGCCGTCAGCAATATACGCCGCACACCGACCGAACCCAGGCCGCGTGCGTAGTCCTGTGGCAAACACTGGAAAATCGCGTTGTGTTCACTGTCGACAGGCAGCAATACCGAACCGCTGCGACGAACGGCCTGCATAAACAGATCGCCGGTCATGACCAGCGCTTCTTTATTGGCCAAGAGAATTTTTTTGCCAGCGTTAACCGCTGCCAACGTAGGACGCAAACCAGCCGCACCCACGATTGCTGCCATGACCGTGTCAACTTCTGGAGCAGAAGCCACCTGACACAAGCCTTGCTCACCCACCCACACTTCAGTGCCGAGCTTTGCCGCCTGCAAACCGGCCCGCAGTTGGCTGGCTGCATGCTCGTGCGGCACCACAACTACTCGCGGCTTGTGTTCGAGACACAAGGCCAGAAGCTCCGGGATACGGCTAAAACCGCTCAGGCCAAAGACCTGATAGCGGTCAGGGTGACGCGCAATAACATCCAGGGTGCTCAGGCCAATCGAGCCTGTAGCCCCCAGCACCGTAATCTGTTGAGGTCGACTCATGATCCGGCAATCCAGAGCAGTACAGCAAACAACGGAACCGCCGCCGTCAGACTGTCGATACGGTCCAGCACCCCGCCGTGACCTGGCAGCAGGTTACTGCTGTCCTTGATACCGGCCTGACGCTTGAACATGCTTTCGGTGAGGTCGCCCACCACCGACACCAGCACAATCATCGCTGCACCCAAGAGTGCTGCGATGATTTCGCCAACGCTCCAGCCACGCACCAGACCGACAGCAGCCGTGATCAGCAGACTGAGGATCAAACCGCCATACACGCCTTCCCAGCTCTTGCCCGGGCTGACTTTAGGGGCCAGCTTGCGTTTCCCGAACTTGCGCCCGGAAAAGTAAGCGCCGATGTCAGCGCCCCACACCAGCACCATGACCGCCATGATCAGCCAGTTGCCCAGCGCCATCGCCTTGATCAGCACCAGCCCTTGCCAGGCCGGCAGCAAAATCAGCAGGCCAATCACCAGCTTGGTCAAGGTTGCCGACCAGCGCTCGGCCGACTCAGGAAACGTCAGCACCAGCCAGGTTGCAGCGCCCCACCACAAAATTGCGGCGCCCAGCACCCAGGGCGCCAGATCCGGGAAAACGTACAAACCAAACAGCAGCAGAGCCACGAGTACTGCAAAAGCCACCCGCGCCAACTGAGCTTCGAAGCCCGCCAGACGCGCCCATTCCCAGGCACCCAAGGTCACGACCAGGCCGATAAACAGCGCAAAGCCAGACCCTTCGAGCAGGAAAAACCCGCACAAAGCGATGGGCAGCAATATGAGTGCAGTAATGATGCGTTGTTTAAGCATTAAACCCGGGCTCCAGCTTCAACCTGCTCACTCGTTTTACCGAAGCGACGTTGGCGAGAAGCGAAATCAGCCAGCGCATTGCGCATGGCTTCGTGTTTGAAGTCCGGCCAGAACAGGTCGGAGAAGTACAGTTCGGCATACGCCAACTGCCACAGCAGGAAATTGCTGATGCGGTGCTCGCCGCCTGTGCGGATGCACAGGTCAGGCAAAGGCAGATCGCCAGTCACCAGACAGTTTTGCAACAGGCCCGGGGTGATGTCTTCAGGCTGCAGATGCCCCGCCTGAACTTCACGCGCCAGGCGCTGTGCGGCCTGTGCAATGTCCCACTGGCCGCCGTAGTTAGCGGCAACCTGCAGTACAAAGCGATCAGGCCCTGCCGTCATCTGCTCCGCCTCACGCATCGCCGCCTGTAATTCAGGGTGGAAGCGCGAACGGTCGCCGATGATCCGCAAGCTGATGTTGTTGTCGTTGAGGCGCCGGGCCTCACGCCGTAGCGCCTTGAAGAACAAGTCCATCAAGGCGCTGACCTCAGCGGCGGGGCGCTGCCAGTTTTCACTGGAGAACGCGAACAAGGTGAGCACCTCGACCTTGGCCTCGACGCACACCTCAATCACTGCGCGAACTGCATCCACTCCCGCTTTATGCCCGGCAACACCTGGCAGAAAGCGTTTTTTCGCCCAGCGATTATTACCATCCATGATGATCGCGACGTGGCGCGGCACCGATGATGGCTCTGTCTGCTTGGTCTTTTCCATAAAACGCCCAGACCCTTATACGGCCATCAGGTCCGCTTCTTTCGCCTTGGTAGCCGCATCAATGTCTGCCTCGGCCTTGTCGGTCAGCTTCTGAATATCAGCAGCGGCGCGACGCTCTTCGTCTTCGCTGATTTCTTTGTCTTTAACCAGTTTTTTCAGGTCGCTCAACGCATCGCGACGGATGTTGCGAACAGCAACACGCGCGTCTTCAGCGGCGCTACGAGCTTGCTTGGTGAAACCTTTACGGGTTTCTTCAGTCAAGGCCGGCATGGAGATCAGCAGCAGCTCACCCAGGTTGGTCGGGTTGAGGTTCAGGCCAGCGCTCTGGATAGCCTTGTCGACCGCGGCCAGCATGTTGCGCTCAAACGCCACAACTTGCAGGGTACGCGAGTCTTTTACCGTTACGTTGGCAACGCTGCTCAACGGGGTATCGGCGCCGTAGTAAGGCACCATCACGCTGCCCAGGATGCTTGGGTGCGCTTTGCCGGTGCGGATCTGGCCAAAAGCATGGGCCAAGGATTCCAGCGACTTCTGCATGCGCGTTTGAGCGTCTTTTTTGATTTCATTGATCATTGTTGAACTTCCTCGATCAGAGTCCCTTCAGCGCCGCCATGGACAATATTCAGCAAGGCGCCGGGCTTGTTCATATTAAATACACGCAATGGCATTTTATGGTCACGGCACAGACAAATGGCCGTAAGGTCCATAACACCCAGTTTGCGATCCAGTACTTCATCGTAAGTCAGATGATCGAACTTCTCGGCATGCGGGTCTTTAAATGGATCTGCGGTGTACACGCCGTCAACCTTGGTTGCTTTAAGCACCACGTCAGCGTCGATTTCAATAGCACGCAAGCAAGCAGCAGAATCCGTTGTAAAGAACGGATTACCGGTGCCTGCAGCGAAAATCACCACATCTTTAGCGTTCAAATGACGCATTGCCTTGCGACGATCGTAATGATCAGTCACACCAACCATCGAAATAGCCGACATTACGATGGCAGAGATATTCGCACGTTCCAGCGCATCGCGCATGGCCAAGGCGTTCATCACGGTTGCCAGCATGCCCATATGGTCGCCAGTCACTCGATCCATACCGGCCGCGCTCAGGGCAGCACCGCGGAACAGGTTGCCACCACCGATCACCAAACCTACCTGGACGCCGATGCCGACCAGTTGGCCCACTTCCAGCGCCATGCGGTCGAGTACTTTGGGATCGATCCCGAACTCTTCAGAGCCCATCAGGGCTTCACCGCTTAGCTTGAGTAGGATGCGTTTATAGCGAGTTTGATAACCAGCGCCCTGCTGAGCCATTGCGAATCTCTCCTGCCGCGTTTTAAAAAAATCTGTGCGAGGCCACTTTCAGCCCGCGCTTACTCTAGCGTGGCGCTGCACAGCAGCACCATCGGAACACGACTTATGCAATCGGTTCCGCAAGAAAAGGTAAAACCCTCTCCCATTTGAAAAGAGGCTGCGCGCGTGAGCGGGCAGCCTCTTCGGGTCGACAGTGTAAAACTGTCTTATTGCTTGGCTGCAGCCAGCTGAGCAGCAACTTCTTCAGCGAAGTTGTCGACTGGCTTCTCGATGCCTTCGCCTACTTTGAAGTAAGTGAAGGAAACGATTTCAGCGCCGGCTTTCTTGGCCAGCTCGCCAACTTTGATCTCTGGGTTCTTAACGAAAGCTTGCTCAACCAGGCTAGCTTCGGCCAGGAACTTGCTGATGCGGCCTTTGATCATGTTTTCAACGATGTTTTCTGGCTTGCCGGCAATCTTGTCAGCATTGAGGCTCAGGAACACCGCTTTTTCACGCTCGATCGCGTCTTCAGAAACTTCCGAAGGCAGCAGGAACTCTGGGTTGCTTGCAGCAACGTGCATAGCGATGTCTTTGGCCAGCTCAACGTTGCCGCCTTTCAGAACAACAGCTACACCGATTTTGTTGCCGTGCAGGTAACCACCGACAACGTCACCTTCAACGCGAACCAGGCGACGGATGTTGACGTTTTCGCCAACTTTGCCGACCAGTACCAGGCGATCAGCTTCTTGAGCTTCGATCAGAGGCTCAACAGTCGTCAGCTTGTCAGCGAATGCTTTTTCAACGCTGGCAGCAACGAATGCTTTGAAGTCGTCCTGCAGGGCCAGGAAGTCAGTCTGCGAGTTCACTTCCAGCAGAACTGCGGATTTACCGTCTTCCTTCAGAGCGATTGCGCCTTCAGCAGCAACGTTGCCTGCTTTTTTGGCAGCCTTGATGGCGCCGGAAGCACGCATGTCGTCGATGGCTTTTTCGATGTCGCCGCCAGCCTTGGTCAAGGCTTTCTTGCAGTCCATCATGCCTTCGCCAGTACGCTCACGCAGTTCTTTAACCAACGCTGCAGTAATCTCTGCCATTTCAAAATTCCTCTTGGATAGGTTTTCAACCATTCCACCCGACCGAACGGGCGTTCAATTCGTATGAAGCCTGCCTCGAGGCTCCCAGCCAGCCGCATTCTGATACAGCAATGACGAGAGCATGTCCAATAAATGGATTTCGAGGTGGCAAAAAGGGGGCCAAGCCCCCTTTTTGCGCACTGAGTAAACGCTAGGCGTTAGTTACTCAGCCTTCAACTACCGCTGCAGCTGGAGCTTCTTCGACGAAAACGTCGGTGCCGCCAGCAACGTGGTTGCGACCACGGATAACAGCATCAGCCATCGCACCCATGTACAGCTGGATAGCGCGGATTGCGTCATCGTTGCCCGGGATGATGTAGTCAACGCCTTCTGGGCTGCTGTTGGTATCGACAACGCCGATTACCGGGATGCCCAACTTGTTAGCTTCGGTGATCGCGATGCGCTCGTGGTCAACGTCGATAACGAACAGTGCGTCTGGCAGACCGCCCATGTCCTTGATACCACCCAGGCTACGATCCAGCTTTTCCAGATCGCGAGTGCGCATCAGCGCCTCTTTCTTGGTCAGCTTGGCGAAAGTACCGTCTTCTGCTTGAACTTCAAGGTCACGCAGACGCTTGATGGAAGCACGGATGGTTTTGAAGTTGGTGAGCATGCCGCCCAACCAGCGGTGATCGACGTACGGCGAGCCGCAACGTGCTGCTTCTTCAGCAACGATCTTGCCAGCGGAACGCTTGGTGCCGACGAACAGAATCTTGTTTTTGCCCTGGGCCAGACGCTCTACGAAAGTCAGAGCTTCGTTGAACATTGGCAGGGTTTTTTCAAGGTTGATGATGTGGATCTTGTTACGCGCGCCAAAGATGTATTTACCCATCTTCGGGTTCCAGTAACGGGTTTGGTGACCGAAGTGCACACCGGCCTTCAGCATATCGCGCATATTGACTTGGGACATGGTAGTTCCTTAATAAGTCGGGTTAGGCCTCCACGTATCCCAACGACCAACCAGCAGCTTCGAGCTGAAGGCACCCAGGTCATCGTGTCGATACGTGTGTGGGTTTGTGCTCTGCGGGCTATACCCGCAAAGCGGCGCATTTTATATCACAAGACACCTAAAAAACGAAGCGCGAATTCAGACTTTATTGCTAAGCCGTTGTCGCACAAGGATTTGCGCCCTGTAGGAGGGGCCGCCCCGTCTTCGACGCCGCGCTGTCGCGCTGCAAACAGGACAGCGATTATCTTCAGCTTCCCCCAATCGGTTCCCTCTCCTTCGGGAGTGTATGGACCGGGGACATAGCGAACACTTTGTTCGGAGACATAGCGAACAGTTAACGAAGCTTTTTCCCTG